>JAQGIA010000658.1 GCA_028291445.1 Belnapia sp. | reverse complement strand
CTTCCCGATCGCGGCCGGTGCCGCCGGCGGGCTGCTGGCGCTGCGGACGCGGCCGGGCCTGGCCGGGCTGGCGGCGATCTCGGCGGCCTTCTCGGGCTTCCAGCTCGCGCTCGGCTCCTACACCGTCACCATGCTGGTCGAGGAGGCGCATTGGGCGCCGGTGGCCGCCGGCTTCGTCGCGGCGGTCAGCCAGGGGGTCGGCATCGGCGCCCGCATCGCCTGGGGCGTGGTCGCGGACTGGTGGCGCTCGGGCTTGAAGACCCTGGCCGCGATCGGCGTGATGACCAGCTTCGGCGGTGCGCTGCTGCCCCTGGCCCTGGCCGGGCCGGAGATCCCGCTGGTGGCCCTGCTCTGCCTGCTCGGGACCTGCGCCGCCGGCTGGAACGGGCTGCTGCTGGCCGAGGCGGCGCGGCTCGCCGCCCCGGGCCGGGCCGGCGATGCGGCCGGCGGCGTGCTGGCCGTGGCCTTCGCCGGCGTGGTGGTCGGGCCGTCGCTGTTCGGGCTGGCAGTGGCCCTGCTGCATTCCTATGCCCTGGCCTTCGGGCTGCTGGCACTGCTGCCGGGGTTGGGCGCAATCCTCGCCTGGCGCAGTGCCCGGGTCGCCGGCTAGGCCGAAGCCGCCGCGTCCGGTGCGGCGACGATGACCCCGGCCGCCGCCAGCGCGGTGATCTCGGCGGCGGCGAAGCCGGCCTCGGCCAAAACCTCGCCATTGTGCTCGCCCATGCGCGGCGGCTGGCGGGTGAGGCCGGGGCGGTCGCGGTCCTGGCCGAATTCGACCGGCAGGGCGGGCAGGCCGAACAGGGCGCCACCGCCCAGCGCCGAGATGGCGGTCTGGATCAGCCCGCCGCCGGCCAGCAGATGCGGGTCCTCGAACAGGTCGGCAGGCTTGCCCACCGGCGCCCAGGAAATCCCGGCCGCCTCGCAGCGCCGCGCCACCTCGGCCTGCGGATGGCGGGCGAAGACTTCCTGCAGGGCGGGGATCAGCCAGGCGCGCTCCTTGGCCCGTTGGGCGTTGGTGGCAAGCCGGGCATCGGCGGCCAGCTCCGGCAGGCCGAAGGCCTCGGTGAAGCGCAGCCATTGCTGATCGCTGGTCACGCCGACGAACAATTGGCCGTCTTCGGCGGTCTCGAAGGCGTCGTAGATGCCCCAGGCGCCGCGCCGGGCCGGCATCGGCGGCGGGTGCTCGCCGGTCGCGGCGAAGCCGGCCATGTGGCTGCCCATCAGGAAGACCGCGCTCTCGTACAGGGCGCCGCTGACCCGCTGGCCCTGGCCGGTCAGGTCGCGCTCGCGCAGCGCCGCCAGCGCCGCGGTCACCCCGAAGACCGCGCCGAGGATGTCGATGATCGAGGCGCCGGCGCGCAGCGGCCGCCCCGGCGGGCCGGTCATGTAGGCGAGGCCAGCCTGGAACTGCACCACCTCGTCCAGCGCCGGGCGATGCTCGTAGGGGCCGGCAAGGAAGCCCTTCAGCGCCAGGTAGACCAGCCGCGGATTGACCGCCCGCAGATCCTCCCAGCCGCAACCGAGCCGCTCCATGGTGCCCGGCCCGTAATTCTCCAGCACGATATCGGCCTGCGCCACCAGCCGGTGCGCCACAGCGCGGCCGTCCGGATGCTTCAGGTCGAGCGCTAGGCTGCGCTTGTTGCGGTTGAAGTTGGCGAAGAAGCCGGCGGCGAAGCCGGGCAGCCGGCGGGTATGGTCGCCGGCCGGGGCGGGTTCCACCTTCACCACGTCGGCGCCGAGGTCGGCCAGCACCAGCCCGGCGCAGGGCCCCATGATGGTATGGCTGAATTCGAGGACCTTGAGGCCCTTGAGCGGCTGCGGGTTGCTCATGCCGCCTTCCGCCGGAAGGCATCCAGGCTGCCGGCCCGCAGCAATTCGGACGGCAGCTGGTGGCCGACGATACGCTCGGCCAGCCGCCCCACCTCGATCAGCGCATCGAGGTCGATGCCGGTCGAGATGCCCATCTCCTCGCAGAGCAAAACCAGCTCCTCGGTGCAGATATTCCCCGCCGCGCCCTTCTGCCCGGCGAAGGGGCAACCGCCGAGCCCACCGACGGTGCTGTCGAACCGCGTCACCCCCAGCCGCAGCCCGGCATGGGCATTGGCGACCGCCAGCCCGCGCGTATCGTGCAGATGCAAGCCGATGCGCAGTTCCGGCCAGCGCTCGCGCACCGCCGCCACGCCGCGCTCGATGCGGATCGGCGTCGCCCAGCCCATGGTATCGGCCAGCGAGACATCGGTGATGGCGACGCCGTATTCGGCTGCCACGGCGAGGCCGTCGGCCACCGTCTGCACGACCGTGGCCGGGGCGATATCGCCCTGGTAGTTGCAGCCGAAGGCAGCCATGACGCCGATGCGGGTCACCGGGATGCCCGCTGCCAGATGCACCGCGGTCTGCTTCCGCATCGCCGCCAGGTTGTCGGCATGGCTGCGGTTCAGGTTCTTCTGCGAGAAGGCATCCGAGGCGGCGAGCGAGATCGAGCCGGTGAGCGCCAGCCGGTCGGCGAAGGCCAGCGCCCGGTTCAGCCCGCTCTCGTTGAACCAGAGCGCGGTATAGTCGATGCCCGGCTTCGGCCGGAAGCCGGTCGCCGTCGCCTCGGCATCGGCCCAGCCCGGCACCAGGCGGGTGTTCACGAAGGAGCAGATCTGGATGTGGTGCAGCCCGGTCTCGGCCAGCGCCTCGATCAGGGCGATCTTGTCGGCGGTCGGGATCGGTCCCGGTTCGATCTGGAAGCCTTCGCGCGGCCCTTCCTCATAGATGTCCACATGCTGCGGCAGG
>JAQGIA010000650.1 GCA_028291445.1 Belnapia sp. | reverse complement strand
CCTCGAAGCCGGCGACCAGCCGCAGCAGCGTCGACTTGCCGGAGCCGGAGCCACCGAGCAGCGCGAGGAATTCGCCGGGGCGGACGCCGAGGTCGAGCCCGTCCAACGCCGTGGTCGCGCCGTAGCGCTTGGTGATCCCCTCGATGCGCAGCAGGGCTTCTTCGGTCAACGGCCGGCCCGGAAGCGGCTCCAGAGCCGGTTGCGGGCGCGTTCCGCCGTGGCGGGCGGCGTGCCGGGGACATAGGCCGCGGCCAGCGCGGCGGCGGGCGGATAGACGCTGGGGTCGTCGCGGATCGCCGCGGCGACCAGCGGGCGGCTGGCCGGCACCGCATTGGGGTAGCGGACATGGCTGGTGACGCCGGCCATCACCTCCGGCCGCAGCAGGAAGTCGATGAAGGCATGCGCCGCGGCGGGGTTCGGCGCATCGGCGGGTATCGCCAGCATGTCGAAGAACAGGTGCGGCCCGGCGCGCGGCGGAACATAGCCGAGCTCGACCCCGCGGCCCGCCGCCCGCGCCCGGGCGGCCGCCTGGATGACGTCGCCGCTGTAGGTCAGGGCAACGCAGATCTCGCCGGTCGCCAGCATGTCGAGCAGCGCGCCGGAGCCGGGGATGGCCCGCAGATGGGGCCGGACGGCGAGCAGCGCCGCCTCCGCCGCGCGCAGGTCGGCGGGGTCGGTGCTGTCCGGGCTGCGGCCGAGCCAGCGCAGCACCGTGGGGAGCACATCCGTCGCGCTGTCCATCACCGCCAGGCCGCAGCGCGCCAGCCGGGCCGCCAGCTCCGGCTTCAGCAGCAGGTCGAGGGCGGAGAAACCGGGCGCGGCGGGATCGAGATCGGGGGCGACGGCGCGCAGCCGGTCGAGCCGGAGGCCGATGCCGACCGTGCCCCACAGGTAGATGGCGCCATGCGCATTGCCGGGGTCGACCGTCGCCACCCGGTCCATCAGCACGGGGTCCAGGTTGCGCCAGTTGGGGATGCGGGCGCGGTCGAGCGGCAGCAGGGCGCCGGCGCGGACCAGCCGGGCGAAGCTGGGTTCGCTGGTCGGGACGATCAGGTCGTAGCCGCTGCGGCCCGCGGATAGTTTTCCTTCCAGCGTTTCCAGGCTGTCGTAGACATCGTAGCGGATGCGGATGCCGGTTTCCTGCTGGAAGCGCTGCACCACGGTGGGGTCAATGTAGTCCGCCCAGTTGTAGACGTTGAGCACCGGTTGGGCGCCCGGCTGGGCACCCGGCTGGGCCAAGGCCGCTGGTGCGACGAACAGCGCCAATATCAGGGCAAGGGTGGATCGGCGCATTGAACTCCCGTGGGATCTGGCTCGGGCCAGACTAGGCGAGAAGCGGTCACGGCGGAAACATCATGGATCAGTCCTAAACTAGGATCATTTTCCTTGACATAAACGCAACGAACCGGTATCTCCGCCAAGCCGACGGCCGAACCGCGCCCGGCGATCCCCTCCCCCGCACAATCCCGCGCCCGCCCCGATGGCAGACCCGACCACGGGGCTGCCGCCGGGCGCGGCCGCCTGCCGAGACGGAGACCCCCGTGCCTTTCAGCTCGGCCAACCTCGCGGCCCTGGTCCAGGGCAACGCCTTCACCCTCTGGCAATACCGCACCACCGATACCCGATCGGCGGTGACCGCCGCCGGGTATTTCGCCGCCGTCGCCGGCAGCATGCGGGCCGGCGACCTCATGGTGCTGCAGACCACCGATGCGGTGGCCCTGGTGCCGATCCGCAGCGGCCCCACGGTCGGCACCGGCGTCACCCTCGATGGCGCCGTCGGGCCGGTCAGCCTGGTCCGGACCGCGGGGCAGAATTTCTCCCTCGTGCAGGCGGCGGCGGCGGTGGTGCGCAGCATCATCCTCGCCCCGCTCGCCGCCGGCCTCGTCGCCGGCAGCAGCATCCCGGTCTCGGCCACCATCATCGGGCCAATCGGCCAGGTGGTGTTCAGCCTGCGCGACAGCGTCGGCGCGGTGGTGCCGCCGGTGCAGGTGGTCACGGTGACCGCCGGCACCGCCGCCGCCAGCTTCACCGCACCCGCGGCCGGCAGCAGCTACCGCATCCGGGTCGAGGATGCCGTGGATCCGGTGCTCGGCGCCATCTCCGGCAGCTTCAGCATCGGCACCAACCTCGGCGCCCTGATGCTGCTGGAGAGCGACGGCCGGCTGCTCAGCGAAACGGGCGACCTGCTGCAGCAGTAGCGCCGCCACCACCGCATTCCCCCACCCGCAGGCCATGCCTGCCAGCCGGACCGGAGCCCCATGCCCGACGCAAGGATCAGCGAACTGCCGCTTGCCACCACCCTGGCCGATACCGACATCGCGCCCCTGGTGCAGGCCAGCGGTGCCACCACCGAAACCCGCCGCGCCACGCTTGCCCAGCTGCGCGCCGGGGTGCTCATCGACCGCGGCGCGCATGTACGCGACTACGGTGCCAAGGGCGACGGCACGACCAACGACGCGCCGGCGATCCAGGCGGCCATCAACGACCTCAAGACCAAGGGCGGGGGCACGCTGTTCTTCGGCCCCCGGGTCTATCGCATCGCCTCGGCGGTGACGCTGGCCGATGCGACCGTCCGGCTGCAGGGGGCGGGCTTCACCGAGGGACCCGGCCCCGGCCAGGGCACCTGGTTCCGCATCACCACCACCGGCTTCACCCCCTTCACCTTCAGCGGGGTGAACAGCCGGGGCGCCGGGGTCTGCGACATCGCGGTGCAGCAGACCCACAGCGCCGCGCAGAATGCCAGCTGGGCGCCGACCGCCTACGACTATGTCTTCAAGGTGGTGGATTGCCTCGGCGGCGTCGACTTCGACAACGTCTTCCTGTGCAACATCAACAAGGGGATCTTCTGCACCAACTCCGGCCGGCTCGATATCCGTCGGCTGCGCGGCCAGGTCTTCACCACCGGCGTCGAAGTCGACCAGTGCTACGACATCCCGCGGATCCACAGCGTCCATTTCTGGACCTTCTGGAGTTCCAATGCCTTCATCATCGGCTGGCAGCAGGCCAATGGCGATGCGCTGATCTTCCGCCGCGCCGACGGTGTCTTCATCGACCAGGCCTTCGCGCTGGGCTACCGCAGCCTGTTCCGCTTCGGCAGCTCGGCCGCCGGCGTGACGACAAAGTTCTATATCGGCCAGGCCTATGCGGATTTCGTGAAATACGGGCTCTGGCTGGAAGCCAGCGGCACCGATGGGCAGGTCGCCAACTTCACCTCGCACAACGAGATCTTCGAGGGCGCCGGGGCGCCGCTGCCCGGCTCCGCCGGCATCCAGGTCGATGGCTCGAACACCAGGGTGCAGGTCGGCAACCTGCGGATCGACGCGGTCGAGGATAATCCGGTCCGGGTCAATGGCACCGGCAACCGGCTCGACATCTTCGCGCTGCGCTGCGTGCGCTACAACACCCGCAGCAACGGCGCCGCGGCGGTGCATATCGCCGATAGCGGCGTCGGCGCGCCGAATGCGGTCTACCTCGGCTCCCCGCCACTGCTCGAGCCCGGCACCGGCACGCTGCTGGTGAACGGCGGGACGAACGGCATCCTGGCCAGCGGTGCGCCGGCGGGCCGGCCGGGCAATCCGGGCCTATCGGTCGGCAGCATCGACACCGGGCTGTTCCTGCCGGCGAGCGGCAGCCTGGCCGGCACCGCGGGCGGCTCCGAGGTGCTGCGGGCCACCTCGGCCGGGAGCCTGACGCTGGGCGCCGCGCCGGGCGGCCATGCGCTGGAGGTCGCCACGCCGGTCGGCACGGTGAACCGCCTGCTGGTGACCGGTGGAACCACCGGCACGCCGATCCTGGCCCAGGCGCAAGGGGCGGATGCCAATGTCTCGGTGCTGCTCGGCGCCAAGGGCAGCGGCACCGTGGCGCTGCAGGCGGCCGGCGCCACCGTGATCGAGGCCAGCGCCGCCCCTGGCGCGGTCAACCTGCTGCGGGTGACCGCCGGCATTGCCGGCGCGCCGGTGGCGATGACGGCACTGGGCGCGGATGCGAACGTCGGGATCGTGCTGGCGGCGAAGGGCAGCGGGCCGCTGACCGCCAGCCTGCCGGACAATGCCCTGACCGGCGGCAATGCCCGCGGCACCAATGCGGTGGACTGGCAATCCAGCCGGACCGCGGCGACGCAGGTGGCGAGCGGGACCACCACGGTGATCGCCGGGGGCCAGAACAACACCGCCTCCGGCAGTGGCGCGGCCCTTGGCGGCGGGCAATCGAACCTGGCCAGCGGGGCGCTTTCCGTGGTGGCGGGCGGCATGACCAATACCGCGGATGGCGCCCGCTCCTGGGTGCCCGGCGGCGAGCGCGGGACCACCCGTGGCCACTATGGCCGCGGTGCCTGGTCATCCGGCTTCATCAGCGCGATGGGCGATGCCCAGGCGGGCGAGTTCTTGCTGCGGCGGCAGACCACCACCGCCACCGTCACCCGGCTGACCGCCGACAACGGCAATCCGGGGGCGGCCAATACGCTGAACCTGCCGAATGCCAGCACCTATCGGATCAAGCTGCTGGTCATCGCCCGGCAGATCGCCGGCACCGCCGGCACCGCGGGCGACAGCGCCAGCTGGGACATCGATGCGATGTTGCGACGTGGCGCCAATGCCGCGGCGACGGTGCTGGTCAGCGGGCGGACCTCGACCAGCGCGCTGGGGCTCGCGGCCATCACCGCCGGCACCGGCGTTGCGCCGGCGATGAACGACAGCGCCGCCGCGGCCTGGCGCCTGACGCTCGACGCCGACACCACCAATGGCGGCATCGCCATCAGCGGCACGGGCGAGGCGAACAAGACCGTCAACTGGGTCGCCCGCGTCCTGTCGGTCGAGGCCGTCGGCTGACCGGCGGCGCCGGATCCGGGGCAGTGCCCCTCCTACCGAAGGAGTATCCCATGGCATTTCTGAAGCCGATCGAGATCCGCAACACCGGGCTGGTCGCCCGTTATTGGCGGCTGACCCATAACCAGACCGACCATGCGGCGCAGGTGGTCGAGTTCCGCATCGGCGGCTACCCCGACCAGGATGCCCGTGAGGCCGGCAAGCAGCCGCTGCCGTCCATCGGCTTCCGGCTTTCGCCCGACGAACTCGGCGTGGCGAGCCTGCACGAGGTGACGACCGCGACCCTCTATGCCGCGGCACGCGGCCAGCCGGCGACCGATGGCGCCGTCTGGTTCGCCGACGCGACCGATTGCTGAACGGAGGCACATCCCATGACCGATCTGACCGATTACGCGAAGAACCTGCTCGGCCGCGCGCTGTGTGCCCGGGTGCCGGCGCTGCCAAGCCAGGTCTATCTGGGCCTGGGCACCGGCGGCAGCGATGCTACCGGGCTGACCGGCGAGCCGACCGCCAATGGCTATGCACGGCAGCGGGTGACCTTCAGCGGTACCGGGCCGCAGCAGAATACCGACGCGATCCGCTTCACCTTCACCGCGGCGGCCGCGACGCTGACGCATGTCGGGCTGTTCGATGCGGCGAGCGGCGGCAATCCGCTGACTTGGTCGGCGCTGTCGAGCGCTGCGGCGGTGACTGCGGCCGGTTCGGTGACGATCAATGCGGCGACGCTGACGCTGACGCCGAACTGAGGGGAGGCTTGGTTAGTGGTCGGGGCGGGTGGCGACCCGCCCCGGGGCTTAGAGGCAGGCGGAAACGCCGAGCCGTTCGGCACCCGACGATGTATCGGGCGGCATGACCGACAACGCCCCGCTGCGGGGCATACGGTGAACAGCCTCCGAGGCTGTGTCAGCTTCGTGTCAGCGTTCTGTTCGTGTCCGCCGCAGGAAGTGCTGATTTATGCCGCCTGGTGGCCGGGTGCGGCGATTTCCACATCCGGGTATTCGTTCTGCTTGGGCTGCATACCGCGGCCCGCACGGCGGCGGTCCTTGGCCTGACCTGGCAGCAGGTGGACCTGGAGCGCGGGCGCCTCAGCTACGGCACCGGCCGAGGCAACAAGGGCCGCGCCCGATCCGTACCCATCGCCCCCGAGTTGATGGCGACGCTGGAGCCAGCCAGGGATCTGGCGACCTCAGATTACGTGGTCGAGTTCGCCGGGTCGGGGGTGCAGTCGGTGCGGACCGGGTTCGCTGCCGCATGCCGGCGGGCCAGCCTGGCTGGGGTGACGCCCCATACCCTGCGGCACACCGCAGCGACTTGGATGGCCCAGGAGAGGGTTCCGCTATGGGAGATCGCCGGGCTGCTCGGGCAGAAGGACACGGCGATGATCGAGCGGGTGTATGGCCACCACTCTCCGGACCATCTGCGGGTCGCCAGCACGGCGATTGGCCGGGTTTCCTCGCCAGTTGAAGAGGTTTCAATCCGGGTCAAAAAGCGTAAGTGATTGAAAAGAATGGTGCTGCCAGAGAGGATTGAACTCTCGACCTCTCCCTTACCAAGGGCGCAAGGTGGGTATTTAGTGCGCTGATTTCATTCGTTTAATCTTCGCTGGCCGTTACCCTGCACTGATTCTGTCATGAGAATTTTCAGCGCGGGC
>JAQGIA010000644.1 GCA_028291445.1 Belnapia sp. | reverse complement strand
GCAGCGGACCCTCGGCGGCTATGCGCGGATGAGCCGGCCGGAATTCATCGCCGCCATGGCCGGCCTGCCGCTGCTGCACCAGCCCGGGACCACCTGGGAATACAGCCTCTCGATCGACGTGCTGGGCCTGGTCATTGAGGAGCGCACTGACAAATCGCTGGGCGAGGCCATGGCCGAGCGCATCCTGCGGCCGCTCAATATGCAGGACACTGGCTTCGTCGTGCCCGAAGACCAGCGCGGCCGCTACGCCACCCCGCTGCCAACCGACCCGCTGACCAGCCGGCCTCAAGAAAACCGTGTCGGCCTCATCGCACCCGGCTTCGAGGGCGGCGGCGGCCAGGCTGTCTCGACCGCGGCAGACTACATCCGCTTTGCCCAAATGCTGTTGAACGGCGGCACGCTGGAAGGCAAGCGGGTGTTGGCGCGAAAGAGCGTGGAGGAGATGACCCGCGACCACCTCTATCCCGAGATCGCCAACAATGTGCCGACGACTGAATCCCACCTGACCAATTTCGGCTTCGGCGTCACGGTGGCGGTGCGGCGGGAGGGCGGCTCGGACGTGCTCGGCAGCCCGGGTATGTTCACCTGGAACGGCGCCTATGGCACCGCGATGTGGGTCGACCCGAAGGAGGAGCTCGCGGTGGTCTTCATGGCGAGCACCCCAGGGATGATCCGGCAGCACTACCGCCGCGTGCTCAATGCACTTGTCTACAGCGCCATCATCGACTGAGGCAGGGCGCCCTTGTAAGTCTGGCTCACCGACGCTGTCCTCGGCTAGCGTTGGTGGTGCGGTGGCGGGTGAAAGACCGCAGAGCCCTGGGGCGTTGCAGCCCATGGGTGAGCCTGTGCCTGCGCCCGCCGTTCCATCGAACCCGAACAGTCGCTTGCAAGCCAAGCATCAATCGATGCACCATGTGGTGGCCAAGGCGGCGTGGGACGATGCCGCCGTTCTTGCCGCAGTGCGCAGGCAGGTGCTTCCCGCCATCGAGCGGCACGGGCCTACCCGGCTTGCCGGCTTCCTGTGAGAGGCCTTCCAGCCCTGTGAATGTCCGAAACCCGGAGCGGAGCTGCCCACGCACTCCGCCCGCTTGCAGGCTTCTGAAGCCTGCCCAGGAAGAGCCGATATGGACGTTCAGCGGAACCGCCGCAGGCGGCCAGAAGCGTCCAATTGGTTCTTGGGTCAGAGCACAGAGACGCAGACATCCGGTGGCAGGTCCCGCTCCGCCGTCATTGGCCCAGAGGAGCCTCTCCCTAGCGGCAGTGCGAAGCTCCAGACTTGGCCTGGGGCGGATGATCCGTCGGCTTTCATATGACTGGTGGTCGTGGTCGAGTAGCTCGGCCATTTGGCTCTGCCCACACAGATCCGGGCAGCCTCCTAAGCCTATCAAAGGTGTCCGTGAAAGTGGAGCAGGCCACGGGTTCGCTATCCCGCCTCCTCGCACATCATCACAGACCGACCCCGGGCACGCTACCCGCGCCTCAAGTTCAGCCCTGCTCGATCGGCAAGGACTCGTCCTTCGCCCATTCGCTCATCGAGGCATCGTATACGGCGATGTCGCAGTAGCCGAGCTGGTGCAGCAGGAAGGCGTCCAGCGTCGCCGCGATACCGCCGCCGCAATAAAGCAGGATGCGCTTCGCCGGATCGGCGCCGACCGCGGCGAAGCTGGCGGCGACCTCGGCGGGCGGCCGGATGGTCAGCGCTTCCGGGTCCAGTAGCGCCGCCGCCGGTACGTTGACGCTGCCAGGGATGCGGCCCGGCCGGCCATAGCGCGGGTTCTCGCCGCGATGCAAGTCGGGCGCCAGGGCATTGATGGTGCAGGCGCCGGCATCGCCGATGGCAGCCTGGACCTCCGCCTTGCCGATGAGCAGACCGGGGCGGGGTTGCGCGGTGAGGGTCGCCGGCGGGTAGCGCGTCTCGGCGGTCTCGGTCGGCCGGCCCTCGGCGGTCCATTTGTCGAAGCCGCCATCGAGAACTGCCGCATCGTCGAAGCCGATCGCCCGCAGCATCCACCAGACCCGCGTCGCCCATTGCAGGCTCGTCCGCGCATAGAGCACGACGCGCGTGCCGCGGCCGATCCCCTTCGCGGCGAAGCGGGCGGCCAGGTCGTCGGGGCCAGGCATGGTGAAGTTGAAGCGGCTGGCGGTGTCGGACAGTTCGCCCTGCAGGTCGAGGAAGGCCGAGCCGGGGACATGGCCGGCCTCGTAGTCCGGGCGGCCACTGCCGACCCGGTAGGGTCGGCCGGTTCCGGTCTCGTAGAGCAGATAGGTGGTGCAGTCGAAGATCCGCAAGGCGGGGTCGCCAAGCTTGGCCGCCAGCCATTCGGTGGAGACGATGGCCTCGGGGAAGGCGTAGCGCGGGGCAGTTTCCATCCGGGTTTCCTCCCTCGCCCGGCTTGCCTGCCGGGCAGCACAGGCTGCACTCTGCCGGACGAGACGGGAAGCCGCCGCCGGCGGAGCGGCACCCGCGGGGGAGGAAGGGTCTATGGACCTTAAGGGGAAGGTCGCCCTGGTCACGGGTGGCAATGGCGGGCTCGGCCAGCGCATCTGCCACGCGCTGGCGCGGGAAGGCGTCCATGTCGCGGTGATGTATGCCCAGAGCCGCGAGCAGGCCGAGGATGTAGTTCAGGACCTGACCGTGCGCCACCAGGTCAACGCCGCCGCCTTCCGGTGCGACATCACCGATGCCGCCGCGGTGGCGGCGCTGGTCGGCGCGGTGACGCAGCGCTTCGGTCGGCTCGATCTCCTGGTGAACGACGCGGCCTACAACCAGGCGATCCCCTTCGCTGACCTCGACGGGCTGACCACCGAAGCCTGGGACCGGATCACGGCGGTGAACCTAACCGGGCCGATGCGGCTGATTAAGGCGGTGGCGCCGGTGATGAAGGCGCAGGGCGAGGGGCGGATCGTCAACATCGCCTCGGTCGCCGGGCTGCATCCGGTCGGCTCCTCCATTGCCTATGCGGTGTCGAAGGCCGGGCTGATCCACCTGACCCGCTGCATGGCGGTGGCGCTGGCGCCGGAGACGCTGGTGAATTGCGTGGCACCCGGCCTGCTCGATGGCACCCGCGCGACCGCCAACCTGCGGCCCGAGATGATCGAGCGCTCGGCCGCCAGTTCGTTGCTGAGAAAGCCAGCGGACAAGGAGGATTGCGCCGACATGGTGGTCACGCTCTGCCGCACCGGGACGATGACTGGCCAGACCATGGTCATCGATTCCGGCCGCGTCTTCCACTGAGGCCACAGCGATGATCCTGAAGGCGGACTACGTCATCGTCGGTGCTGGCTCGGCTGGCTGCGTGCTGGCGAACCGGCTGACCGAGGACCCGGACGTGATGGTCATCCTGATCGAGGCCGGTGGCCGCGACTGGCACCCGCTGATCCATATCCCCGCCGGCTACATGAAGCTGCTGCAGCATCCGACGCTGACCTGGGGCTTTATGGCGGACAAAGCGTCGGGCCTGAATGGGCGGGAGATCCCCTATCCGCGCGGCAAGGTGCTGGGCGGGTCCAGTTCGATTAACGGAATGATCTATATCCGCTCGCAGCCGGAAGATTACGATCACTGGTCCCAGCTCGGCAACCGCGGCTGGTCTTCGGAAGAGGTCCTCCCCTATTTCCGCAAGTCGGAGCGCTGGGAGGGTCCGGCCGATGCAGTGCATTCGCAGGAGGGGCCGCAATACACTTCCCGCACCCGCGACCAGCCGGCGCTCTGCGAGGCGGCGATCCGCGCCGGGACGGAGATGGGCTGGGATTACCGTGAGGACCTGAACGACCTGCCGCATGGGCTCGGCGACCATATTGGCTGGGTGCAGCAGACCCGCGGCGGCCGGCGGCGCGCCTCCACCGCACGAAGCTACCTGCGGCCGGCCATGGCGCGCCCGAACCTGCAGGTCGTCACCGGGGCGCTGGTGCACCGGGTGGTCTTCGAAGGGACGCGCGCCACCGGCGTCGAGTTCTCCCGCGGCGGTACGACGGAGCGCGCCGCTGCGGCGGCGGAGGTGGTGCTCTCGGCCGGTGCCATCGGCTCGCCGCATCTGCTGCAATTGTCAGGTGTTGGCGATCCGGAACATCTCGGCCGGATCGGCGTGCCGGTACGGCATGCGCTGCGCGGCGTGGGGCGGAATTTCCAGGACCACCTCCTGGTGCGGGTACAGGCCGAGGTGAAGGACATCGCCACCCTGAACGAGCGCTCGCGCGGGCTGCGCTTCGCCGGGGAGGTGTTCAAGTATGTCGCCACCGGGCGGGGCATGCTAACCTATGCGGCATCGCTCATCGCCGCCTCAGTGAAGGTGCTGCCGGAATCGGCGACACCGGACACGCAGGCGCTGTTCGCCTCGGCCAGCTATGCGCCGGGCACGTCGCGGCAGTTGGACAGCAAGCCGGGCATGACCTCCGGCCTTTGGCAGATGCGCCCGGAAAGCCGCGGCAGCGTGCTGGCCCGCACCGATAATCCGCGCGACCAGCCGGCGATCAACGCGAATTACCTGGCCGAGGACCGCGACCGCCGCACCATCATCGCCGGGATGCGCAAGGTGCGGGACTGGTTCCGCGCGCCGGCGCTGCAGCGCTATCTGGTAGCGGAGACGCTGCCCGGCCCGGATGTGCGGACCGACGACGAATTCCTTGCTTATGCGCGGCAGACTGGGACCACGGTGTTCCACGCCAGCTGTTCCTGCCGGATGGGCCAGGACCCGATGGCTGTGGTGGACGATCAGCTCCGCGTACATGGTTTGCAGGGGCTGCGGGTGATCGATGCCTCGGTCATGCCGGCGGTGACCTCCACCAACACCAACGCGCCGACGATTATGATCGCCGAGAAGGGCGCGGTGCTGATCAAGGCGGCGGCGCGGATGGCGCAGGCTGCCTAGCTGTGTGGTCCCGGGATGAGGTGGTGCGGGTTAATCTTGAAGCCTGCCGGGTTTTTGGTCCAGGCCTCGCAGATGGCCTGGAAGGGTGTTCGCCATCGCAACGCCTTGAGGTGCTTGCCGAAGTTGTAGGCCTGGATGAAGGCCAGGACGTGGGCCCTGGGAGCGTCGAGGTCGGGGTAGTGGAAGGCCTTGATGGTGGCCTCCTTGACGGTGCGGCTCATCCGCTCGGCCTGGCCGTTGGTCCAGGGGTGATAGGGCTTGGTGAGCTTGTGCTTGATGC
>JAQGIA010000640.1 GCA_028291445.1 Belnapia sp. | reverse complement strand
CCCGGCGGCGTGGCGATGCCGCAGGGGCCATCGGCCAGCAGCCGGGCCGCCCGGCCGCCGAGGTTGGCCACCACCGGCAGCCCGGCGGCGAGGTAGTCCATCAGCTTGTTCGGCGCGGTCCATTCGGCGAAGGCCGGCACCGGGGCCAGGGATTGCACGCCGATGTCGCTGCCGGCGAGCAGCGCGGCGAGCCGCGGCTTGGGCAGCGGGTCGAGGAAGCGGATATTGCCCGGCACCCGCGAATCCAGCCCGGCGGCGCGGGCAGTGGCGATGAGCCGGGGCTTCTCCGCCCCCTCGCCGACCAGCAGCAGCACCAGGCTGGAGCCGCCGGCCCGCAGCACGGCAGCGGCTTGCAGCAGCTGGTCCAGCCCATTCGCCGGGCCATGCGCCCCGGCATAGACCGCGAGCACCGCATTGGCCGGGATGCCATCCGGTCGCCAGGGGCGGATATGCGGGCCGAACAGGTCGAGGTCGCTGCCATTGGGCAGCACCTGCAGGGTCGCCGGGGCGGCGCCATGCGCCAGGGCGGTCTCCGCCATGCCTTCGGACAGCGCCACCACGGCGGCGGCGCGGCGGCAGGCGGCATCGGCCAGCCGGTCCATCGCCGCCCACATCCACGGCGAGCCGATGCCCATGGCGCGGGGCAGCTCCGGCCAGGGGTCGCGGATTTCGAAGACGAAGGGCAGGGCGCGCAGCCGTCGGGCGGCCAGCGCCGGCAGGGCGACGCTGAGCGGGGTGGAACTGGCGATGGCGACGTCCCAGCGGCCGCGCAGCGCCAGCCGCGTGGCCTGGCCGGCATAGCGCAGAAAGGCGCCGGCCCGAGCCGCCAGCGGCTGGCGATTGCCGCAGGGGATGGCGAATTCCACCACCCGGAAGCCGCCCACCGGCCCGGCCCGCCAGGCGCCGGTCAGGCCGTGTTGGAAGTCGCCGGCGAGGCCGGTGACCGCCCCGGCATACTGGCCGCAGGCGATGGTGACCGCATGGCCGCGCGCCGCCAGCGCTTGCGCCATGGCGAAGCTGCGCGTCGCCGTGGCGCCTGCCGGGGTGGAGAAATGCTGGTGCAGGTACAGGATGCGCAAGCGAGGCCTTCACGCTGGCCAGGCGGCGCGCAGCGTCTCGATGACCCGACGCTGCTGCGCCGGGGCGAGGCTGCTGCCCGAGGGCAGGCAGAGCCCCTGGTCGAACAGCCCGGCGGCGACCGCGCCGCCGGCCCGGCCGGCGCGGCGGAAGGCCGGTTGCAGGTGCATCGGCTTCCAGACCGGGCGGGTCTCGATCCCGGCGGCGGTGAGGGCGGCGCGGGCGGCATCACGGCTGGGGGCGCCCTGGGCGGGGTCCAGGGTGAGGACGCTCAACCAGCGGGTGCCGCGGCTCCAGGCCGGTTCGGGCATGAAGGCGAGACCGGGCAGGCCGGCGAGGCCGTCCCGGTAGGTTGCGAAGATGACCCGGCGGGCAGCCACCCTGGCCTCCAGCGCGCCGAGTTGGACCAGGCCGACGGCGGCGAGCAGCGAGGAGAGGCCGTAGGAGAAGCCGGTCGTCTCATGCTGATAGTGCGGCGCCGGCTGCTTCGCCTGGTTGGCCAGGCCGCGCGCCTGGGCGATCAGCCCGGCATCGGCCGAGGCCAGCGCGCCGCCGCCGCCGGCGGTGATGATCTTGTTGCCGTTGAAGCTGAAGGCCGCCAGCCGGGCGCCCTGTCCGGCCTTGCGGCCATGCTGGGTGGCGCCCAGCGCCTCGGCGCTGTCGCTGAGCACGGCGACGCCCCAGCGCTCGCACAGGGCGCGGATGGCCTCCAGCTCGGCGCATTGGCCGAACAAATCCACCGGCACCACGGCGCGCGGCAGCCGGCCGCGGCGGGCGGCGCGGGCCAGTTCGCGTTCCAGCAGGTTGGGGTCGAGGGTCCAGCTGTCCGCCGCCACGTCGAGGAAGCGCGGCCGGGCGCCCATCTGCACCGCCGGGGCGATGGTGGCGACATAGGTGAGGGTCGCGGTCCAGACCTCGTCACCCGGGACGATGCCGAGGCAGTGGTAGCCGAGGTGCAGCGCGGCGGTGCCGGAGGCGACGGCCAGGACATGCGGCAGGCCGGTGGCCTCGGCCAGCGCCGCCTCGAAGGCGGCGGGCATCGGCCCGGCCGGCGCGACCCAGCCGGACTCGAGCGTGGCGGCGAGGCTGCTGAGCTCGCGTCCGGTGAGATGCGGCGGGGAGAGCAGGATGGGTCCCGCTGTTGCGACGCTTGGTGCCGGGGCGGGCGCGGCGGTCGCCGCAGGGGCTGGCGCAGCGGCTGGCGCAGGGGTTGGCGCAAGGGTTGGCACCGGGGCCGATAGGGCGGTGCGCCTGGCAGGGGCGCGGTTCGCGGCGGCGGCGGTCAGGACCGGGAAGCGCAGGACGGGAGGGGCGTTCGGGAGAACCCTGGCATCGGGCATGCAGGACCACCTTCGTTTCCATATTGGACCGTACCGATAACGGAACGTTACGAAGTGGGTGATGCAATTGCCAGGGCAAAACAACCGAAGGAAGGAAAATAGCTGGGCTGCACGTCGCATGAAGGCTGCGCGCAGGCCCGGCGCACGCGGGAATGAAATCGCTGCGGGCACCCAGGCCCCGCAGCGGGTGGCGCTCAGCGATGCCGCGATCGCTGGCGCTCAGCGGTGCAGATGGCCGCTGGCGCTCAGGCGATACCGGCGACCGCGGCTTCGCTGCCCCGGCGTGACTGCCAGAGCGCGACGAAGTCGATCGGCGACAGCATCACCGGCGGGAAGCCGCCGTCGCGGGTCACGTCGGCCAGGATGTTGCGGGCGAAGGGAAACAGCAGGCGCGGGCATTCGACCAGCAGCACCGGCTCGAGCTGGTCCTGCGGGACGTTGATGGTGAAGATGCCGCAGTAGACCAGCTCGGCGATGAAGCAGGCGGCGCCATCCGCCTGGGCATCGGCGCGGATCTGCAACGAGACCTCGAAGACGTTTCCGCCTTCCTGGATCGGCCGGGCCTGGACATCCAGTTGCAGGTCGACGCGCGGCTGCTCGCGCAGGGTGGCGAAGATCTCCGGCGCGCCGGGCACCTCGAAGGACAGGTCCTTGGTGTATTGCAGGTTGAGCACCAGCGGGCCCTGCGGCGGGCCGGCGTCGCCATTGGGCAGCGGCGGGGCCGGGGAGGAAGGAGCCGAGGGGGGCAGGTCGGACATGGGGCGCCTTTCGGAGTGGGTCGGTGTCGGGATCAGGGCTTGGCGGCGGTCGCATGCGGCAGGCGCCACTGGATCGCCGCCGGCACCGGGCCGGTCGGGTCGCAGCGCAGCCAGTCGCCGTTCATCACCCGCTCACCGGTCATCGCCAGGATGAAGCCCCAGTGGGAGACGACGAGGGTGTCGCGCCATTCCGGCAGGGCTGCCATCTCGGCCCGGAACAGCCGGGCGCGGGCTTCGATCTGATGGTCCGGCTCCTCGATCGCCGGCCACCAGATCTCGTCGATATGGGTCAGCTCCACCTCGGGGAAGGCGAGGCCGAGCGTGGTGCGGGGCGAGCCGATGTCGCAGGAAAAGGCATAGCGTTCGCGCACCACCGGCGTCACCGTGATGGGCAGGCCGCGCTGGCGGGCGATCGGCGCCGCGGTCTGCAAGGCCCTTGTATAGGGCGAGGCGATGATGCGGGTGATGTTCTCGCCGGCCAGGGCGAGTGCCGCCGCTTCCGCCTGCTCGTGGCCGAGCTCGGTCAACTTCGGGTCGGGGATGCCGGGGTCCCGCTTGGTGGCGGTGAAGTGGAGATTGAACTCGCTTTGCCCGTGGCGCAGCAGGATCATCGGGTGCGGTTCCGAATGGGGAGTGGCGGCGATAGCGGGCGGCCCGCGGGGAAGCAAGCCCGGGATCGCAGGCCCTGGATGGTGAGCCCTGGGGCGGCAGGTCCGAGGAGGCAAGCCGGCTGGGGCGAGGCCATTCATGGCCTTGAGTTTATGCCGTGTTGAGGTGCCTGGACGTTGCGGCTGGGCCTTCGCCCTCCTAGATAGATGAAAAGGAGTTCACGATGACGGGCGGTTTTCCGGTCGACCTGATTCTATTCGCGATGGTGGCGGCTTTCCTCGTGCTGCGGCTGCGGAGCGTGCTCGGCAAGCGCACCGGCTTCGAGCGGCCGCCGGCGAATGAGGCACGGCCGGCCGGCTTTGACCCGCGCGCCAAGGCGCCGGTCGAAGGCGTGGCCGAGGAGGCGGCGACGTCCGCCACGGCGGGTCGCGGCCAGCGGGTGGTGCCCGATCCGCGCTCGCCGCCCGGCCAGGCCCTGGCCCGCATCGCCGCGGTGGACCGCGGCTTCGATCCGGCCCGCTTCCTGGATGGGGCGGAGGGCGCCTTCCGGATGATCGTCACCAGCTTCGGCGCGGGCGACCGTACCACGCTGCGTGGCCTGCTGTCCGACGATACCTATGCTGGTTTCGAACAGGCGATCACCGCGCGGGAGGCCGCCGGCGAAACCCAGCGGACCGAGCTGCGCGCGGTGCAGGAGGTGGCGATCGACGCCGCCGACCTGCGCGGCACGGTGGCCGATATCACCGTCCGCTTCGTCACCGACCAGATCAACCTGACCACCGGCCGCGATGGCGAAGTGGTGACTGGCAGCGATGCGGTGACCGAGCTGACCGATGTCTGGACCTTCCAGCGTGACCTCAATACCGCCGACCCGACCTGGAAGCTGGTGGGGACGCAAAGCGCCTAGCGCCCCACGCCGCCGGCTGGCCATCGTCCTCGCCCTGCTGCTGGGCGGGGCGGGGCCGTCGCCGGCGGAGTTTGCCGGGATCGAAGGCTGGCCGGGCGAGGCGCCGGAGGCGGTGCTGGCGCCGCTGCTGCGATCCTGCGCGGTGCTGCTTGCCGGGGATGCCGCCATCGCCGCCCGCTGGGCCGCGGCCTGTGCCGAGGCGGCCGATCCGGCGCTGGTGGATGTCCGGGGCTTCCTCGAACGGCGCTTCCGCCCGGTGCCGCTCGGGCAGGGGCTGCTGACCGGCTATTTCGAGCCGGAGCTGCGCGGCGCCGAGACGCCGGGCGGGGCCTACCAGGTGCCGCTGCATGCGCTTCCCGCCGAAGGACCGCTGCGGCTGCTGGACCGCGCGGCGATCGAGGCCGGCGGGCTGGATGGGCAGGGGTTGGAATTGGCCTGGGTGGCTGACCCGGTCGATGCCTTCTTCCTCCATATCCAGGGCTCCGGCCGCATCCGGCTGGCGGATGGGCGGGTGCTGCGGCTCGGCTATGCCGGGCGCAACGAGCATCCCTACCGCGCCATCGGCCGCAGCCTGATCGCCCGTGGCGCCATCGCCCGGGAGGCGATGTCCATGCAGGCGATCCGCGCCTGGCTCGGCACCGCCCCGCCCGGCGAGGCGGCGGCGCTGCTGCGGGAGAACCCGGCCTATATCTTCTTCCGCCCGATCGAGGACCTGGACGCGGCGGCGGGGCCGATCGGCACCCAGGGCGTGCCGCTGACGCCGGGCCGGTCGCTGGCGGTGGACCCCGGCTTCATCCCGCTCGGCGCCCCGGTCTTCATCGCCGCCCGGGATCCGCTGGATGGCACGCCGTTGCGCCGGCTGGTGGTGGCGCAGGATACCGGCGGGGCGATCCACGGCCAGGCCCGGGGCGACCTGTTTTGCGGGACGGGCGAGGCCGCTGGCGCCAGGGCCGGGCTGATGCGGGAGCCGGTCGGGATGGTCGTGCTGCTGCCCCGCGATCCGTCCTGATGTGTCATGCGCAGGCGGTCCTTTCGCCGGGGGCTGCGCGCGCCTAGATTGCCCCTATGCTCCAGACCCGGCCGCGCGTCGCGCTCTTCGTCACCTGCCTCGTCGATCTCTACCGGCCGAATGTCGGGTTCTCCGCCATCGCGCTGCTGGAGGAGGCCGGCTGCCAGGTGGAGGTCCCGGCGACCCAGACCTGCTGCGGCCAGCCGGCCTACAATACCGGCGACCGCGCCACGGCGAAGGAACTGGCCCGGTCCGTGGTCGATGCCTTCCTGCCCTACGACTATTGCGTGGTGCCGAGCGGCAGTTGCGGCGGGATGATCAGCCACCACTACCCCGCGCTGTTTGCCGATGACCCGCAGTACCGCGGCAAGGCGGAGGCGCTCGGTGCCAAGACGCATGAGCTGATCGCCTTCCTTACCGATGTGCGGGGGATGACGCGGGTGGCGGCTACGCATTCGGGGGTGGTGACCTACCACGACAGCTGTTCCGGCCTGCGCGAGTTGGGGGTGAAGGCACAGCCGCGGGCGCTGCTCGCCGGAATGCCGGGCACCACCATCGCCGAGATGGCGGATGCCGAGATCTGCTGCGGCTTCGGCGGCACTTTCTGCGTGAAATACCCCGATATCTCGACCCGGATGGTGGCCGACAAGGTGAAGTCCATCGCCGCGACCGGGGCGGATATGCTGCTGGCCGGCGACATGGGCTGCCTGTTGAACATGGCGGGCCGGCTGAAGCGGGAGGGCGTGCCGGTGCAGGTGCGCCATGTGGCGGAAGTGCTGGCGGGCCGCACGGGGGATGCGCCGGCGATCGGTGAGGTGTCATGAGCGCGTCGCTGCAGGTTGACCCGGACGACCCTTTGCTGGCGGAGGTCGCGGCGCGCGGCTTCGTGCTGATGCGCGGGGGGGAATTGGCCGCCCGATTGGGCGAGGCGGGCGGCGCCGCGGCACTGGATGCCTTTGCCGCGAGCTGGGAACGGTTGGAGACGGATGGCTTCATGGCCGATGGCGGCCGCTACCGCCGCCGCCGCCTGGCCAATTACACCGCTCGCGCCGGCGTGCCGGGGCATCTGCGGGGACCGCACCGGCCGCATTTCCAGGCCGTGGTGCACAACAGCCTGAACGGCGGGGTGGAGCGCTGGTTCGCACCGATCGAAGCGGCGGTGGGCGATGGCGCGACGCTGCATGGGTTGCTCGACCTCGGCCGTTCGGTGGCGGACCGGCAGAGGCCGGGCTGCGACTGGTTCGTCGAGGTGCATCAATTCCGCATCGAGGCGGTGGCCGGGGCGCCGGGCTACCCGACACCGGAGGGCGTGCACCATGATGGCGTGGACCATGTGCTGATCGGGATGATCGCGCGGACCAACCTGGTGGGGGGCGAAACGCTGATCACCAACAACGCGGGCGGGGAACTGGCGCGGTTCACCTTGCAGGACCGGCTGGATACCGCCTTCATCGACGATGCCAGGGTGATGCATGGGGTGACGCCGGTGCAGCCGGCAGAGGCGGCGGCGGCCTCGTGCCGGGACGTGCTGGTGGTGACCTGGAAGCGGGCGTGACCCCGGTACCGGATGGGGCGGTTTCGCCGCGCTGGGATGCGCGCTTCCTGGCGCTGGCCGCGCATATCGCGGAATGGTCCAAGCACCGGACGACCAAGGTGGGCTGCGTCGTGGTCGATGACGACAGGCGCATCCGGGCGACCGGGTTCAACGGCTTCCCGCGGGGCGTGACCGACCTGCCGGAGCGGCTGGCGGACCGGCCGATCAAGCTGCTGCTATCCGTGCATGCGGAGGGGAATGCGGTGGCGACGGCGGCGCGGGCGGGGGTCTCGCTGGCGGGCACCACGGCCTATGTGACGCATCCGCCCTGCGCGGCCTGCGCGGCGCTGCTGACCCAGGCGGGGATCAAGCGGGTGGTCTTCGTGGGGCAGTTGCGCGAGGACTGGGCGGAGAGCGAGGCGGCGGGACGGATGATCATGGCGGAAGCGGGGGTGGTCTGGCAGCGCGGGGTGGCGTGAGGGCATCCATCCCTTCAGTCTGAGGAGGCTTCATGGCCCATTCGATACTGATACTTTATGGCTCCTATCGTTCCGACCGCGCCGGCATCCGCCTCGCCAATTACCTGGTTGCCGAATTCACCGCACGCGGCGCGCAGGTCGAACTGGTCGATGCCAAGGCCATCGGCCTGCCGATGCTGGACCGGATGTACAAGGAATATCCGGCCGGGACGGCACCCGAGCCCTTGGAGACGCTCGCCACCAAGATCCGCGGCGCGGACGCCTTCGTCTTCGTCACCGGCGAGTATAATTGGGGAATGCAGCCCGGGCTGAAGAACCTGACCGACCATTTCCTGGAGGAATGGTTCTGGCGGCCGGCGGCGATCGCCAGCTATTCGGCGGGGCGGCTGGGCGGGGCGCGGGCCAATCTGGTCTGGCATGGCACCCTGTCCGAGATGGGGATGGTCGTCATCTCGAGCACGCTGATGGTCGGGCCGATCACCGCGGCGCTCGACGAGGCAGGGGTGCCGACCGGCGAGGGCGGCAAGGCGCTGGCGCGGGCCTTCCCGCGCTTCGCCGACGATCTGGACTGGTGGACGGAGGCGGCGCGGCGCCAGCGGGAGCAGCGGGCGCCGCCGTATTGATGGGTTAAATCGCCAAATCCTTGGTGTTGTAATCCCGGATCACGCGGTCGAAGGTTTCCGGCGAGAAGCGGAATTCATCCTCCAGCCCGGTGAAGGGCTGGTAGCGGAAGACCGGTTCCTGCGGGAAGGCCTGGTGCCGGGCGTCGATGGCGACCTGGATCACCGCCGAACGGTCGAAGATCCGCTGTTCATCGTAGGTGGCATTGGTATCGGTGATGGAGAGCGCGGCCTTCTGGCCGAGCACCGACTTGCGCCGGTGGAAGCCGAAGGTCAGCGAAATCCGCAGGTCGGGCGAGCTATTGGCGAAAGACCCGTGGACCATCTGGCGATTGACCATGGTGACGTCGCCGGCGGCGCAGACCAGCGGCACGGCGCCGGGCAATTGCTCGCTGCCGCCATTGGCGGCGACCATCGCCTTGATGTCGGCCTTGCCCAGCTTGTGCGAGCCGGGGATCACCCAGAGGCAATTGCCCAAGGTCGTCGGGTAGATCTGCACCTGGAAATTGAAGCCGTGAATGCCCTCGTCCCAGTCGGGCGAGTTCCAATGCGTCACGCCATCCTGGTGCCAGGCGACGGAGCCGCCGAGACCCGGCTGCTTGACGAAGATCGCGTCGTTGAAGGGCACGAAATCGGTGCCGTTGATGGATTGCGCGGCGGCCAGCAGCTTCGGGTGGCCATAGAGGCGGAGGCCGGCGGGCATCGACTGGCACATGGAATACATCAGGAAGACGACATGTTCCGGTGCGCCGGCATCGGGCTTCGGCTGGGCCATCTGGGCGGGATGCCGGCCGTTGAGCTGGCTGGTGCCGCCCCAGGGGTCGGCCAGGGGCTTGGTGAAGCGATAGGGCAGGCGGGCGTAGTCGAGGCCGAGGGCGGGGCGGCCCGCGGCGTCGGTGGTCGCGTCGGGGCCGGTCGGGGCGCGTGCCAGCATGGTCTGGGCATCGGTCCGCAGGGCCTCGACTTCGGCGGGGTCGATGACGCCTTCGAAGATGTAGTAGCCGTGGCGCCAATAGGCGGCCTGGATATCGGGGTGAAGTTGCCCATCGGCGGTGAGCCGCAGGGGGCCGCGATTGCCGATGGCGGCGGCGAGTGCCGCGCCGGCGGCGCGATAGGCGCTCATGCCGGCGGCATGGTCGGCGCGGGAGAAGGCTGGGGGGGCCTGCACCGGCTCGATGACGTTGTTCATTGTTCCTGGCTCCCGTGGTTTCAGGTATCGTCACCCGGGATACCGGTTTCGCGCAAGAGACCGCTTGATTGATGGGGAATAGGTGGGGGGTTGGACGCATTGCGTCCAACGGGAATACCGTCGCGGCAGTGCCGCGCCCCGGCCTCACGCCTTCAGCTTCTGACGAAGGCGCATCCCCCTTCGGCCAGCGGCCGGAAGGCCTGCTCGCTCTCGGTCGTTTGCAGCAGCTTGTAGTAGTCGAAGGCGCCGCGGCTTTCCTCGGGCTTCTTCACCTCGAACAGATAGGCCGGGTGCAGCTTGCGGCCATCGGCGCGGATGCTGCCGGGGCCGAAGCAGTCGTCGTCGCAAGGGGTCGCCTTCATCCGGGCGACGGTTTCGGCGCCACTGGCCTTGGCGGTGGCGACGCCCATCTCGGCGGCGACCTTGAGTTAGTGCAGCACCGCGGCATAGCCGCCGGCGTGGTTCATGCAGAGCGCGTTGTTGCCGATGTTCGGACGGACGCGGGCCGAGAAGGCGCGGGTGCGGTCGTTGAGGTCCCAGTAGAAGGTCTCGGTGCAGAGCAGCCCCTGGGCGGTCTGCAGCCCGAGCGCATGGACGTCGGGCATGAACATCAGCAGCGAGGCGAGCTTGATGC
>JAQGIA010000666.1 GCA_028291445.1 Belnapia sp. | reverse complement strand
AAGGCCGCGCCACCGAGGCCGGCCCGCCGCCCTGCACCACGCCGGCGGAGTTCGTCGCGGATTTCCAGGCCGAGCTGGTCCGCGGCATCGGCGACGTGAAGAAGATCGTCCGCCAGGGCGGCGGCGGTGCCCTCATCCTCGATGCCCGCAGCTAGGGCCGCTTCGACGGCACCGCGCCGGAGCCCCGCCCCGGCCTGCCCTCCGGCCATATGCCCGGCGCCGCCAACCTGCCCTTCACCGATCTGCTGAACCCCGACCAGACCATGCTGGACCCGGCGGCGCTGCATGCCCGCTTCGTCGCTGCCGGCGTCACCGCCGAACGGCCGGTCGTCACATCATGCGGCACCGGCGTGACCGCCTGCATCCTTTCGCTCGGCCTGGTCCGCGCCGGCTTCCCCGAACCCGCCGTCTACGACGGCTCCTGGACCGAATGGGCCGGACGGCCCGAAACCGCGAAGGTGCATTCCTGATGGCCGAGGATACCTCCCAGCATGGCTTCGCCACCCGGCTGAGCCACGCCGGCCGCGCCGGCACGCATGTGCATGGCTTCGTCAACCCGGCGGTGCATCGCGGCTCCACCGTGCTCTTCCCGAATACCGCGGCGCGGCGCGAAGGCGCCAAGCACCGCTTCGAGCAGTTCATGACCTATGGGACGCAGGGCGGCCCGACGCATTACGCCTTCGAGGATGTCATCGCCGAGATCGAGGGCGGCACCCGCTGCCTGATCGTCGGCACCGGCCTCGCCGCCGTCGCCGTGCCGCTGCTGGCCTATCTCAAATCCGGCGACCACTGCCTGATGCCGGACAATGCCTATGGCCCGGCCCGCAACCTCTGCGAGGGGCTGCTGAAGGGGTTCGGCATCGCCACCACCTATTACGACCCGACGGTGGATGAAGCCGGCATGGCCGAGTTGATTCAGCCGAACACCAAGGTCGTCTATGCCGAGAGCCCCGGCAGCCACACCTTCGAGGTGCAGGACATCCCCGCCATCGCCCGCGCCGCGCATGCGCGGGGCTGCAAGGTGCTGATGGACAATACCTGGGGCATCCACCACTTCATGCCCTTCCAGCACGGCGTCGACGTCTCCATCCAGGCGCTGACCAAATACGTCGGCGGCCATTCCGACCTGCTGCTCGGCAGCGTCACGGTGAACGACGAGGCGGATTGGCAGGTGGTGCGTGCCGCCGGCTCCCAGCTCGGCCAATTCGCCTCGCCCGACGACGTCTGGCTAGCGTTGCGCGGCGTGCGGACCATGGCGGTGCGACTGAAGCGGCAGGAGGCCAGCGGCATCGAGGTGGCGCGCTGGTTCGAAAGCCGGCCGGAGGTGAAGCAGGTGATGCACCCTGCCCTGCCCTCGCATCCGCAGCACGAAATATTCAAGCGCGACTTCACCGGCGCCTGCTCGCTGTTCGGCGTGGTGTTCCAGCCGCGCTACACGATGGAGGGCGTGATGCGCTTCATCGACAGCCTGCAGCTCTTCGGCATCGGCGCGAGCTGGGGCGGCTTCGAGAGCCTCGCCATCCCGACCACCGGCTTCATCACCCGCAGCGCCGGCACCGGCGATTTCGGCGGGCCGATGGCGCGGATCCATATCGGGCTGGAGGAGCCGGCCGACCTGATCGCCGACCTGGCGCAAGGGCTGGCGAAGCTGGGCTGATGGCACAGCTCCGCGACCTCCGCTCGGTCGCGCCCATCCTCATCGGCGCGGCGGTGATGCTCAGCCTGGCGATGGGGCTGCGGCAGAGCCTCGGGCTGTTCATGCAGCCGGCGGTCAAGGATCTCGGCATCGCGGTCGCCGAATTCACCCTGGCGGTGGCGATCCAGAATCTGGCCTGGGGCTTCCTGCAACCCTTCGCCGGGGCGGCGGCGGCGCGCTGGGGCTTCCGCCCGGTGCTGCTGGCCGGGGTGATCTGCTACCTCGCCGGGCTGCTGCTGCTGGCCCGTGCCGGCAGCGCGCTGGATGTGATGCTCGGCGCCGGCCTGCTGGTGGGGCTGGCGCTGGCCTGCACCGCCTCCGGCATGGCCATGGCCGTCGCCTCCCGCCCGGTGCCGCCGGCGCTGCGCAGCACGGTGCTGGGCATGGTCTCGGCGGCGGGATCGCTGGGCGCGCTGATCGCCGCCCCGATCGGCCAGTTGCTGTCCGAGGGCTTCGGCTGGCGAGCCGGGGTGCTGGGCTTCTTCGTGCTCGGGCTGGCGATGCTGCCGGCCGCCTGGGCCGCCGGACGGGTCGATGAGGTGGCGCTGCCGCCGGCCCGGCCCGATGCCCAGACCGCCGGCGCCGCCTTCGGCCTGGCGATGCGGCACGGCCCCTTCCTGGTGATGTCCGGGGCCTATTTCATCTGCGGGCTGCAGTTGGTGTTCCTGACCACCCATTTGCCCTCCTACCTCCAGCTATGCGGCATGGACCCGATGCTGGCGGCGGAGGCGCTGGCCACCATCGGCGGCTGCAACGTGCTGGGCAGCCTGTTCTTCGGCTGGGCCGGCGGGCGCTGGCCGAAGCCGCTGCTGCTGGGCGGGATCTACACCACCCGCTCGCTGGTCCTGGCCTGGTACTTCGCGGTGCCGCCGACGCCGGGCAGCACGCTGGTCTTCGCCGCGCTGATGGGCTTCCTGTGGCTCGGCGTGGCACCGCTGGTCTCCGGCATGGTGACGGAGATGTTCGGGCTGCGCTGGCTGGCCATGGTGCAGGGGCTGGCCTTCACCAGCCACCAGCTCGGCAGCTTCCTCGGCGCCTTCGGCGGCGGGCTGATCCTCGACCGCTTCGGCTCCTACGACCTGGCCTGGCAGCTGGGGGTGGGCATGGGGCTGTTCGCGGGGGTGGTGCAGATGCTGGCGGCGCTGCCGCGCTGGCCGGGGGCACGACGGCCGGCGCCGGCCTAAAGCCTTGCCTTGTCGCGCGATGCCGGCTCGGGCGATCACGGCCTATCGCCGATCCGGATAGGGCTGCGGCAGCCAGCCGCCCGGCAGCGCCTGGGGCGGCGGCCCGGCTGGCACTACCCCGCAGCCCGGCCGCAATACGCCGCAGTCCCAGCGATGCCCGGCTGGACGGCCGGTGAGCGACCCACCCGGCTCCCAGCGGCATTCGCAGAGCTTTTCGGCGAAGCAGGCGACGCTGCCTTCGCGCGCAGGTCCGCAGGCAGGCGGCGCCTGGGCCATTGCTAGGGCCGGGGTCGGGGCCGGGGCC
>JAQGIA010000535.1 GCA_028291445.1 Belnapia sp. | reverse complement strand
ACCGTGCTGACCGGCGTCACCAAGGAGGCCCGGATGATGAACGAGGAGCCTTTCGGCCCGCTCGCCATGATCTCCTCCTTCAAGGATTTCGACGAGGTGGTCGAGGAGGCCAACCGGCTGCCCTATGGCCTCGCCTCCTATGCCTTCACCCGCTCGGCCAAGACGGCTAATGCCATCGCCGCCAAGGTCGAATCCGGGATGATGACCATCAACCACCTCGGCCTGGCGCTGCCGGAAGTGCCCTTCGGCGGCATGAAGGACAGCGGCTACGGCTCGGAAGGCGGCTCGGAGGCGATCGAGGCCTATCTGAACACCAAGTTCGTGTCCCAGGCCGGGCTGTAGCAAACCCGCCGGCAGGGGGCTTTCCCCCGCCGGCCCCGCTACCGTGGCGCCCCCTCCTACCGTGGCGCCTCGATGCCGGCGGCCTCGAAGGCGCCGCGGGCTTCCGGCCCGGTGAGCCAGCGCAGCAGCACCTCCGCCGTGGCCGGCCCGTCCGGCAGCAGCGCCGCGCCGTAGAGGGTGTAGGATTGCAGCTCGGGCGGCAGCGGCCCGATGTAGCGCAGCTCCCGCACCATGCGGATCTCGGTGATGGCGGCGAAGCCCAGCTCGGCGCCGGACCCCCGCAGCAGGTGCTCCATGACCTCGGCCCCGGTGGCGTAGCGCCGGGCTTTCGGTGCCACCACGGCGGTCATCCCCAGCCGGTCGAACAGCCGTTCCAGATAGAGCCCGGTCGAAGCCCGGTTGAAGACGACCGCCTGGGCCTGGCCCAGGGCAAGGCGCAGCCCCTCGGCCGTCTCGATCGGCGACACCGCCACACCAAGCCGTGCCACCATGCCGACGCCGACGCGGCCCAATGGCACCGGCACCCCGGTCACCCGGTTTTCCTGGACCATTTCATCGAGGAAGGCTTGAGGGGCGATGAGCAGGTCGGGCGCTTCCCCGTTGAGCAACCGCTCGCGGATGCGCGGCGCCGTGGCATAGGCGATGCGGACCCCCTGGCCGGAGGTGCTGCGGAAATTCTGCATGGCGACCTCCAGCCCCGGCTCCAGCGCGCCGCCGCTGAGAACCTGGATCTCGGCGGCACGCGCCGGGCGGGCGAGGGGGGGCGCCAAGGCCGTCAGCAAACCCAGCCACAGCAAGACGGGGCCGTGCAGGAAGACATGGCGCATCCAGGAGCTCCACAGATCGGACCAAGGCGGCTGATGTACACGCTGCACTGCGGCGCTACCCGCTAAATCATCGCAATGCCGGCGGCGGGTGCGGAGGCGCCCGCCTGGACGCCGCTGCCGGCCATACCGAAAACGGTTGCGGCCCGCTGCCGCCATGCTGCCTCTCCGCTGCCGGAAGCGAGCCGGACAGCACGCACCGCAGCCGGGTCCTGCCGCGGGTGCGGGCCGGTTCAGTTCGCCGTGGTGATCAGCCCGGCCGCCTGGGCCTCGGCCCAGCGCCGGTTGTCGCGTGCCAGGAAGGCGGCGAAATCCGCCGGTCCCAGCGTCGCCAGATCGGCGCCCAATTCCTGCAGGCGCTGGCCGATCGCCGGCCGGGCGAGCGAGGCCTGCACCGCCGCGAAGATGCGCTGCACCAGCGGCGCCGGCAGGCCGGGCGGCCCGTACATGCCGTACCAACCGTTGAACTCGTAGCCCGGCAGCCCGGCCTCGGCCATGGTCGGCACCTGCGGCAGCAGGGCGGAACGCTGCGTCGAGGTCACCGCCAGCACCTTCACCGCGCCGCTGGCGACATGCTGCAGCACCGCCACGGTGCTGGTCACGCCGAGCGGCACATGCCCCGCCAGCAGGTCGTTCAACTGTGGCCCGCTGCCGCGATAGGGCACCTCGATCAGCGTGATCCCGGCCTGGCGGGCGAAGGAGTTGCCGGCGTAGCTGGTCGCCGCTTCGGTCGAGCTGAAGGTGATGCTGCCCGGCTGCGCCTTGGCCGCGGCGATCAGCCCGGCGATGTCGCCGAAGGGCAGCCTGGCATTCGCCGCCAGCACCAGCGGGAAGCCAGACAGCATCGAGACCGGGGTGAAATCCTTGACCGGGTCGAAGGGAATGCTCGGCATGGAATAGCGGTTGATGACATGCGCGCCGGTGGCGACCATCAGCATGTGGCCATCGGGCGCGGCGCGCTGGACCACCTCGGCGCCGACCACGCCATTGGCCCCGGCGCGGTTCTCCACCACCACGGTCTGGCCGATGGCCTCGCGCATGCCCTCGGCCAGGGCACGGGCGAAGATGTCGGTCCCGCCGCCCGGCGCATAGGGGACGACGATGGTGACGGGACGGCCGGGCCAGGCCGGCTGCGCCGCCGCGCGGCCGGACAGAACCATTCCCGATAGGCCCACTCCCGGCAGGCCTAGTCCCGACAGGCCCGTTGCCGCCAATCCGCCTGCCGCCTGGACCAGGCCTCGTCGCGTGCCAACCATGATCCCGTCCCTCAATACGGCGTGTCGCGCATGCCCAGCGCGGCAGCCGCGCGGGCCTGGTAGGCTCGCAGTTCCGGCGTCACCGCCTGGCCCTTGAAGCCGCCGCGCACGCTGCCCGGCGCCGTGCTCTTGTAGGCCTCGGCCAAGCCGTCGCAGAGCGGCCGGCCCTGCGGCACCGCGAGCCAAAGCCGCAGCAGGTGGCGCTTGCGCTCCGGCGCCTCGAAATCCTCGTAATGGGTGCGGGAATGGATGGCGACGTGGTTGTTGACCAATTGCAGGTCGCCCGGTTCCAGCCACATCGAGAAGCAGAACTCCTCGCTGCTCGCCAGCTCCTGGATCGCGTCCAGCGCGGCGTGCTGCAGCTCGGTCAGCCGAGGCTCGCCCTCGATCGACTGGGTCGAGCGGATGTGGTTGCGGATGTAGCGGCTGGCAAAGTGCCCGTCGCGCAGGCTGTAGACCGGGGCGAGATAGGTCGGCGTCTCATCCGCCGCTTCCTCCTTCTGCCGGCTATGCGGGAACAGCCCGTAGAGGGTCTCGACCAGCTCCGGCCGGCGTTGCAGCAGCGCATTGTGGATGGCGACCGAACTGGCCAGCCGGCTGAGCCCGCCGCTGCGCGCGGTCTTCAGGCAGAGCAGCCCGACCACGTCGCTGCCATCGGTATGGAAGTCGAGTTCGGCGTTGGTGTTGTAGCCGCGCCCGCCGGCGCCCCGGTAGGTGCCGCCGGCATCCCGCACATCCGACAGCAACTGGCTTGCCTTGCCCTGCGGCCGCGCGACGCCGAGATGGGTCCCGATGCCCCAGAACAGCAGCCGGGCTTCCTCGGCGGTGTACTCCGCCACCGGGATGCCGCGCAGGGTGCGGATGCCGACGCCGTTCTCCAGTTCCTGCGCGGCCTCGGCCAGCACCGCGGCGAAGGCGCCCAGCGGGAAATCCTCGCGGGTCGTCTCGAGCATGGGCTTGCCGCTGGCCTGCAACCGGCGGAAGCCCGCCTGCAGATCGGCGATCTCGGCCGCGGTCAGCCGGCGCAGCCAGCGCCCGGAGGTCTCGAGGTCTGCGGCGCGCCAATCGGCCGCCGTGGCGACGGGTTGGATCATGGTTGTATCCTCCGCCGGGAAGGATGCCGGGGCGGGCCCTGCTTGTCGAGGCAGCCCGCACGCCGCACCATGACCGCAGGATCCAGGGAAGGAATCGCCCGCATGCCTCTCCGCACCGGCCGCCGGGCGCTGGCCGCGCTGGCGCTGCTCCCCGCGAGCGCGCGCGGCCAAGGAGACCGTGGGCAAGCCTGGCCGGACCGGCCCATCCGCCTGGTGGTGCCTTTCCCGCCGGGCGGGCCGGTCGATACCGCCGCCCGCATCGTCGCCCAGGCCATGGGGCCGCTGCTCGGCCAGCCCATGGTGGTCGAGAACCGCTCGGGCGCCGGCGGCTCGATCGGCATCGACGCGGTGGCCAAGGCGGCGCCGGACGGCCTGACCATCGGCCTCGGCTCCACCGGCGCACTGGCGGTCAACGGCAGCCTGATCCCCAACCTGTCCTACGATCCGCGGCGGGACCTGGCAGCGATCGGCCTGGTCTCGGGCGTGCCCTCGCTGCTGGTGGTCCGGCCCGGACTGGCAGTCTCCAGCCTGGCGGAACTGATCGCCCTGGCGAAGCGGCAGCCCGGCAAGCTGAGCTATGGCAGCACCGGCCCGGGTGGCACCCCGCAGCTGGCGGCCGAGTTGATGAAGCTGCGCGGCGGGCTCGACATCCTGCATGTCGCCTATCGCGGCGCCGCGCCGGCCATCACCGCGCTGCTGGGGAACGAGCCGGATATCGCCTTCCTCGACCTCAACGTGCTGCTGCCGCATGTGCGGGAGGGCCGGCTGCGGCCGCTCGGCGTGACCGCCGCCGAGCGGTCCCCGGCGCTGCCCGAGGTGCCGACCATGGCCGAGGCCGGGCTGCCCGGGGTGGAGGTGGAGAATTGGTACGCGCTGATCGGCCCCGCCGCGCTGCCGCCCGAGCGCATCGCCCGGCTTGCCGAGGCGATGCAACAGGCGCTCGCCCAGCCTGAAACCGCGCGGCGCTTCACCGACCAGGGCGCCCGCATCATCGCGCTCGGGCCAGAGCCCACAGGACGCTTCATCGGCGCCGAGATGGACAAATGGGCCGAGGTGGTGAAGCGCGCCGACATCCGCCCCGATTGACCACGGGGTGGCGGCCCCGCAGCATGCCGCCATGCCAGCACCCGCCGTGCCTCCCCCTGGGCCTCCCTTGGGGCCACCTCCTGGGCTACCTCCTGGGCCACCCCTGGGATATTCGCCGAAACCCTCCCGTCAGGCCTGGCTGATGCTCGGCGGCGCCTTCCTGGCCTTCACGGTCGGCGCCAGCCTGATGCATTCCTACACGGTCTTCCTGCTGGCCTTCGTCGCCGACTTCGGCTGGACACGGGCGGAGAGCTCGCTCGCCTATTCGGTCGGGCAGCTGGTCGGCGGCGTCAGCTCCCCATTCGTGGGCAGCCTGGTCGACCGCATCGGCGTCCGCCGCTGCGTGCTGCTCGGCGGCGCGCTGCTGACCATCGGCCTGCTCGGCGGCGCCTTCGCCGATGCGCTGTGGCAGGTGGTCTTCCTCTACGGCGTGGTGATGACGGTGGGGGCCAATTGCCTCGGCCTGCTGGTCTTCGTGCCGCTGATCTCGCGGCTGTTCGTCCGGCAGCGCGGCATGGCGATCTCGGTGCTGCAATCGGCCAATGCCTTCGGCCGCGCCGTCTCCGCCCCGGTCAGCCAGATGCTCATCACCGGCTATGGCTGGCGCAGCGCCTATCTGTTCGAGGGCGCGCTGATGGCCGCGCTGGTCCTGCCGCTGGCCGGCTTCTTCCGCCGCACCCCGCCGCAGCCCGCGCCGGCCCCCGGCGCCGCCGCGGTGCGCAGCTGGACCCTGGCGGAGGCGATCCGCACCCGCGCCTTCTGGTTGCTGTTCACCGTCTACATGCTCACCAGCATCGGCAGCTTCCTGGTCTCGCTGCACCAGATCGCCTTCGCCGTCGACATGGGCTTCGACCCGCTGTACGCCGCCGGCGTGCTGGGCATGGGCAGCTTCCTGGCGCTGCCTGGGGTGATCCTGACCGGCACGCTGTCCGACTACATCGGGCGGGAGGCCTCGGCGCTGCTGGCCTATGGCATCTCGATCATCGGCGTCGTCTGCGCGTTGCTGATCACCGGCCCGGACCAGCACCTGCTGCTCTGGCTGCATGGCTGCTTCTTCGGACTGACCTGGGGCGCCCGGGGCCCGGCGATCACCGCCAAGACCGCCGACCTGTTCCCCGGGTCGCGGCTCGGCACCATCCTCGGCGTCATCACCATCGGCTCGGGGCTGGGGGCGGCGATCGGCTCCTGGGCGGCAGGCTGGATCTTCGATGTCTCCGGCAGCTACCGGGTCGCCTTCCTGTGTTCTATCGCCGCCTATGTCGCCGGCTCGGTCGCCTTCTGGGCCTTGCGCACGCCGGGTGACCGGAAGCCCGCCTGAACGCCCGCCTCAGGCATGGCGGCATCAGGCGTAGCGGCTGGGTGCCTGCGGCAGCCCCAGGCGCTGCCGCAGGGTGGTCCCGTCGTACTCCTTGCGGTGCAAGCCGCGCCGCTGCAACTCCGGGATCACCAGCTCGACGAAATCCTGGGTATCGACCGGGATGCAGGGCGATTGCACGTTGAAGCCGTCGGCGGCGCCGGTGGTGAACCATTCCTCCATCACGTCGGCGATCCGGTTCGGCGTGCCGACCACGCCGAGGTGCCAGAAGCCACCCGAGACGGCTTCATAAAGCTGGCGGATCGTCATGCCCTCGCGCCGCACCTTGGCCATCAGCGGGCTGTTGAAGAAGGCCTTGCGGCCCGGCGTGGCGGCGATCTCCGGCACCGGGCCGTCGATGTCATGGCCGGTGTAATCGGGGAAGCCGTTCACCGCGAGCAGGCCGAGCCCGAGCTTCGGTTCGATCAGCGCCTGCATCCGGTCGAATTTATCCTGGGCTTCCTGCTGGGTGCGGCCGACGAAGGCCATGATCCCCGGCAGCATCTTCACCGCATCCGGCGACCGGCCATGCTTCGCCAGCCTTCCCTTGACCGCGGCGTAATAGGCCCGGGCGCTCTCGATGTCCGGCTGGCCGCCATAGACCACGTCGCCGCAGCGGGCGGAGAATTCCATGGCGTTATCGGAGTCGCCGGCGGTGAAGACCGGCAGGTGGCCCTGCGGCGGCCGTGCCACGTCCAGCGGGCCACGAACCTTGAAGTGCTTCCCCGCATGGTCGAGGTAATGCAGCTTCGCCCGGTCCCAGAATTGCCCGGTGGCCTTGTCGCGCGGGAAGGCGTCGTCGTCCCAGCTGTCCCACAGCCCCTTCATGACGTCGCAGAACTCGGTTGCCCGCTCATGCCGGAACTCCGAGCCATGCACCGCATCGAGCCCGAAGTTGCGGGCCTCGTCGATCGAGAAGCCGGTGACGAGATTGACCCCCGCGCGGCCGCCGCTCATGTGGTCCAGCGAGGCGAAGCTGCGGGCCAGGTTGAAGGGCTCGTTGTAGGTGGCCGAGGCGGTCGCCACCAAGCCGATATGCCGCGTCACCGCCGACAGCGCGGCGAGCAGCGCCACCGGCTCGTGCTTGACGATCTGGTGTTCCATCTCCCGCGCGATCGCCGGATTGTCGAGGTCGCGCACCGCGGCGCTGTCGGCGAGGAAGATGAGGTCGAATTTCCCCTGCTCCGCCAGCCTCGCGCAATGCAGGGTATGGCGGAAATCCATGTTGCCGCCGGCCGGCATATCCGGATGGCGCCAGGCGGCATAGTGATAGCCGAGGTTGGCGATCGAGAGCGCGAGGTTCATCCGGCGGGTCATGCCGCCACCCCGCGCCCGGCCGGGCGCCGCAGGCCGAGATGCCCGCGCAAGGTGGTCGCCGTGTATTCGGTGCGATGCAGCCCGCGCCGCTGCAGTTCGGGGATGACCAGATCGACGAAATCATCCGCCGCGCCGGGCATGTAGGGCGGCTGCACCATGAAGCCATCGGCCGCCTCGGTGGTGAACCACTCCTCCATCATGTCGGCGATCGAGGCCGGCGTGCCGATGACGCCGAGGCTCCAGAAGCCGCACATCGCCACGTCGAACAGCTGGCGGAGCGTCAGCTTCTCCTCGCGCGCCCGGTTCATCAGCGCGATGGTCATCTCCGGCTCGCGCCCCGCCAGCCGGGCGGAGCCGAGGTTGTCGGTCCGCATCATCAGCTCGGGCACCGGCTCATCCAGCGGATAGCCGGTGAGGTCGGGGAAATGGTTCAGGATGAGCTGGCCGATGCCGACATCGGTATTCATCACATCCTGGATGGCGTCGAACTTGTCCTGCGCTTCCTGCTGGGTCCGCCCGATATAGGCCATGATGCCGGGCATCATCAGCAAGTCCCCGGCGTCGCGGCCATGCTTCGCCAGCCGCCCCTTGACCGAGGCGTAGTAGCGCCGCGCCATATCCAGGCTCGGCTGGCCACCGTAGCAGATGTCCGCCTCCCGCGCCGCCAGCTCCTGCGCGTTGACCGAGGCGCCGGCGGTGATGATCGGTAGCCAGCCCTGCGGCGGCCGTGCCGTATCGAGCGGGCCGCGTACCTTGAAATGCGCGCCTTCGTGGTTCAGCCAGTGGAATTTGCCGCGGTCGAAATACTGCCCGCTCGCCTTGTCGCGCAGGAAGGCGTCGTCGTCCCAGCTATCCCAGAGCCCGCGCAGCACGGCGACGAATTCGGCGGCACGGGCATGCCGCGTATCGCTGTCGATCGGCCCGTCCAGGCCGAAATTCATCGCCTCGTCGATATTGGTGCTGGTCACCATGTTCCAGCCCAGCCGCCCGTTGCTGATATGGTCGATGGAGGCCATGCGCCGGGCGAAATTATACGGGTGGTTGTAGGTGGTCGAGGCGGTCGGCACCAGGCCGACATGGGTCGTCACCGCGGCCAGGGCGGCGCAGGCCAGCACCGGGTCCAGCTTGACCTGAGCATGCTCCTTGTCGAGGGCGATGCGCGTATCCGTCACGTTCATCACCGAGGCCCAGTCGGCCATGAAGACGAAATCCATCTTGCCGCGCTCGGCGATGGCGGCGCCCTGGATGTGGTGGTTGATGTCCATGCCGCTCAGCGCCGCGACCCCGGGCAGCCGCCAGGCCGAATAATGATAGCCGGCGCTGGCGATCGAAAGGCCGAGCTTCATCTGGCGCCGGGAACTGGTCATGCCGAACCGCCTGCTGTCATCGCCGGACTATGCCCCGGCACCTCGTTCGCGGGAAGCCACTTGCTTGACCGGACGCGGGCCGGCTGCAAATGTTGCCCAGCACGGAGGCAGTCCCATGGCGCATCCACCAGCCGGCAGCAATCGCGCGGAATGGCAGGAGGCGCGGGTCGATCTCGCCGCCGCGCTGCGCTGGGCCGCCCGGCTCGGCTTCCATGAGGGCGTCTGCAACCACTTCTCGGTCATGCTCGCGCCCGACCGCTTCCTGATCAACGCCCACCGCACCCATTGGGCCAAGGCGCGCGCCAGCGAGCTGCTGGTGATCGACGACCGCGGCAATACGATCGAAGGGGAGGGGCGGCCGGCCACCACCGGTACCAATATCCATGTGCCGATGCACCGGATGACCGGGCACAAGGTCATCCTGCATACCCATATGCCCTATGCGACGGCGCTCTGCTGCATCGAGGGCGGCCGGCTGGAGATGATCCACCAGAATGCCGGCCGCTTCTTCGGCCTGGTCGCCTATGACGATGCCTTCAACGGCTTCGCCTCCGACATGGACGAAGGGACCCGCATGTCGCGCATGATGGGCGACAAGCGCGTGCTGTTCCTCGGCAACCATGGCGTGGTGGTGGCGGGCGAGAGCATCGCCGATGCCTTCGACGATCTCTACTACCTCGAGCGCGCCTGCCAGGTGCAGGTGCTGGCCATGTCGACCGGCCGGCCGCTGCTTCGCATCCCGGACGAGACGGCGGCGAAGCTCGCGCATTTCTCCACCCGGCATGAGAATGCGGTGCATTTCCTCTCGGCCATCCGCGGCATCCTGGACGAGGAGGAGCCCAGCTACGCCGCCTGAAGCGTGATCGTCCAAGGCGGAACCGCCGAAGGGCGTCAATCATGCGACAAAGCCAGACCATGACCGGCGCTTCTGTCAGTGCCGAACATGGTCTAGCCGGCAGGCTTGCGCAGCCGCTCCGCCGTCACCAGCAGCACCGTCACCAGCACGAAGACCACCACCGAGACCGCCGCCAAGGTCGGATTCAGTTGCAGGATCATGTCGTCCCACATCTGCTTCGGCAGGGTGGTGGTGATCCCGCCGCTGACGAACAGCGCCACGGTGAGGTCGTCGAACGAGGTGATGAAGGCGAACAGGAAGGCCGCCACCAGCCCGCCCTTCAACAGCGGCACGGTAATCTGCGCCAATACCTTGAACCGCGTCGCCCCCAGGGTCGCCGCCGCCTGGTCCAGCCGCCAGTCATAGCCCTTCAGCACCGCCGCCACCGTGACGAAGGTGAAGGGCAGCGCCAGCACCGTATGCCCCAGCACCAGCCCCGCCTCCGTCGCCACCAACCCGAGCTGCGCGAACAGGTAGAACAGCCCGAGCGCCACCACGATCCGCGGTACGATCATCGGCGCCAGGAACAGCGCGAACATCGCCCCCCGCCAGCGGCTCTCGGACCGCGCCAGCGCCAGCGCCGCGAAGCCGCCCAGCACCACCGCGAGACAGGCCGTGCCGAAGGCCACCACGAAGGACCGCACCGTCGCCCCGAGCCAGAGGTCGGAGCCGAAATAGACCTCGAACCAGCGCAGGCTGTAGCCCGGCGGCGGAAAGCCGAGGAAGTTGCTGTCGGTGAAGCCCATCGGGATCACGACCAGGGTCGGTGCCCCGAGAAACAGCAGCACCACCGCCGCATGCGCCGGCAGCAGCCAGCCCAGCACGCGCCGCCCGACGATCCGCTGCATGACCGCGCCCACCGCCACATGCACCGCGGCGAGGCCCGACAATATCGCCACCCCCACCGCCCGCAGCGCATCCTGCCCCCGTCGCGGCGCCCCCCTCGCCTGGCCGGAGACAGTCGAGAGCCCGAACAACCGGTCATAGACCCAGGTCGTCACCATCGCCGCCGCCAGCATCCTCACCGCCAGCGCGCCCGCGA
>JAQGIA010000506.1 GCA_028291445.1 Belnapia sp. | reverse complement strand
CGGCCTCGACCTCGGCGCGCCGCAGATCCTGCCGGTCCCCGAATTGAGCCGGCGGCTGGATGCGATCCTCGCCGGCACCGGCCGGTTCGCGGCGCAATTGCCGGAGGCGACGCTGGCGACCCTGCTGCCCGACCGGCCGCGCAGCCATGCCGACCTCGTTTACCACATCGTCAATATCGCCGATGCCTTCCTCGAGCATGAGGCCGGCATCCCGCTGACCTACGAGGCCTATTTCCGCACGCCGCCCGACGCCGACCGCGCCGCGCTGCTGGGTTATGCGGCGGATGTGCGCGCCCGTCTCGCCGCCTGGTTCGACGGTCCCGGCCGGAGCCGCGACTGGACCGCGACGGCCGCGGTCTATTACGGCGCCCAGTCGCTGCACGAATTCCTGGAACGCACCGCCTGGCACAGCGGCCAGCACGCCCGGCAGCTGATGTGGGTGCTGGAACGCCTCGGCATCGCCCCCGACGGGCCGCTGGGGCCGGAACTCTGGGCCGGGCTGCCGATGCCGGAGCAGGTCTGGGGCTGATACCGCTCGTCACCCGGCAGCCGCCGCACCCAACCGCCGCACCCAAATTGAATAAGGAAAACCTCATGGCCGATGCCGTCCTGTTCGAGATCGTCGAACCGCATATCGCCCTCGTCACCATCAACCGGCCGGAGGCGCGCAACGCGGTCAATAGCGACGTCGCCGCCGGCATCGAGGCGGCGGTCAACCGGGTCGAGGCCGACCCCGAGCTCTGGGCCGTGGTGCTGACCGGCGCCGGGCCGCATGCCTTCTGCGCCGGGGCCGATCTGAAGGCGGTCTCGGCCGGCCGCAGCAACACGCTGGCCGGGTCGCGCAACGGCTTCGGCGGCTTCGTCCGCGCCCAGCGGACCAAGCTGTGGATCGCCGCCGCGCAGGGCCATGCGCTGGCCGGGGGGCTGGAATTGCTGCTCGCCTGCGATCTCGCCATCGCCGCCGAGGCCGCCACCTTCGGCCTGCCCGAGGTGAAGCGCAGCCTGGTCGCCGGCGCCGGCGGGGTTTTTCGCCTGCCTCGCGCCCTGCCGAAGGCGGTGGCGCTGCACATGATCGCCACCGGCGATCCGATCAGCGCCGCCACCGCCTTGCAGCATGGGCTGGTCAATGCCGTGCTCCCCGCCGCCGAGGTGGTGCCGGCGGCACTGGCCCTGGCGCGGAAAATTTGCGGCAACGCGCCGATCGCGGTGCGGGAAAGCCTGGCCATCGCCCGTCAGGCGGCGGAGCTGGACGAGGAGACGCTGTGGACCCTCAGCCGCGCCGCCAGCGAGCGGATGCGGACCACCGAGGATTTCCAGGAAGGCCCGCGCGCCTTCGTCGAGAAGCGGGCGCCGCGCTGGACCGGTCGCTAGACCATGCTTTGCGCCGACCGAAGCGCCGATCATGGTCCAGCTTGTTGTTGTCGGGTGATGCACGCCCTTCGGCGATGCCGCCTTGGACGATCACGCTTTAAAGTCCCGGTCGCTTAAGCCAGGGACGACAGGGGGGAAACAATAACAATGCACCGCAGGCACCTGCTAACGGGGCTCGCCCTGGCGACCCCCTGGATCGGCCAAGCCGCCGCTCAAGGGGGCGCCCAGACCGAGCGCTGGCCGAGCCGCGAGATCAGCCTCGTCACCGGCTTCGGCCCTGGCGGCGGCACCGATGTGGTGGCCCGCGCCATCGCCGCGCATATGGAGAAGACGCTCGGCGTCGCCATTCCGGTGCGCAACACGCCCGGCGCCGGCGGCACCCTCGGCCCGGGGCGGATCGCCCAGGCGAAGCCGGATGGCTATACCTTCGGCCTGGTCGGGCTCTCGGCGCTGGTGGTCGCGCCGCTGACCATGGACCTGCCCTACAAGCCCTGGGAAAGCTTCGACTTCCTCGGCTGCACCTCCGAATTGCGGATCGGCCTGCCGGTCGGCCCCTCGCTGCCGCATATCCATACGCTGGCGGATTTCATCGCCGAGGGCCGCCGCCGGCCGCTGACCATGGCGACCACCAACCCCGGCTCGGCCGTCGCCTTCTTCGAGCTGGCGCGGCTGACCGGGATGCAGCTCAGCTACGTCCCCTTCGGCAGCATCACCGATGCGGCCAGCCAGGTGGCCGGCGGGCATGTCGATACCTATACCGGCACGCCGGAGATGATCGGCCTGGTGAAGGGCGGCAACCTGCGCATGCTGGCCAGTGCCAGCGTGGACCGCTGGCCGGAATTCCCCGAGGTGCCGACCCTGATCGAGCAGGGCTACGACACCGCGACCCGCCAACCGATCATCTGGGCCGGCCCCGCCGGGCTGCCGGCGCCGATCCGCGCCCGGCTGGAAGCCGCCCTGCTGGCCGCGGCACGGGACCCGGAGGTGCTGGTCCGGCAGAATGCCGCCAGCATCGCCAGCCGCCCGCTCGACCGCGCCGGCACCATGGCCCTGCTGCACGACGTGCGGCCGGGGGTGGAGGCGGCGCTGGCGGCCTCGGGCATGGCGCGGAAGCGGGGGTAGCCCCCCTGCCCATCGCCTCAGGCGCAGGGCAGACTGAAACCCATCCTGGAAGAAGGCCAGACCCGCGCATGTTCTACGAACCCCGGCTCGGCCACGGCCTGCCGCATGACCCCTTCAAGGCGATCATCGCGCCGCGCCCGATCGGCTGGATCTCGACGCTCGATGGTGCGGGGCGCCCCAACCTGGCGCCCTACAGCTTCTTCAACGCGGTGCATTCGCGCCCGCCGATGCTGGCCTTCACCAGCGAGAGCATGAAGCACAGCGCGGCCAACGCCATCGCATCCGGCGAATTCGTCTTCAACCTCTCGACCCGTCCGCTGTTCGAGGCGATGAACATCTCCTCCGGCGCGCTGGGCGATGGCGAGAACGAATTCGCCGCCGCGGGGCTGGAGGCGGCACCCTGCCGCATCGTCAAGGCACCGCGGGTCGCCGTCGCCCCGGCCTCCATGGAATGCAAGGTGGTGCATTCCATGCGGCTGCACGACGTCGACGGCGCCGCGCTGGAAGGCTGGATCATCATCGGCCAGGTCGTCGGCGTGCATATCGACCCGGCCTATCTCCGCGATGGCCGCTTCGACACCGCCGCGGCGCAATCCCTGGCCCGCTGCGGCTACCGCGACTATGCCGCCGTCACCGAGGTCTTCGAGGCCCTGCGCCCGACCGATGCCGGCGCCTATGCGCCGGGCCAGCCGGACCGCTGAGGCGGGTTGGAACCGTTCATCCGTGCCGCACACGGATGAACGGTTCCAGTCTTTGCCTTGGCGAGCAGGTTGCTCGCTTACTTTGTCTTGTCGAGCAGGTTGCTCGCTTACTTTGTCTTGGCGAGCAGGTTGCTCGCTCAGGCGCAGTCGCCTGAGATGAGCTTGCTCTAGCCCCGCACGAAACCGGCTTCCCGGTTCCGCTGCCAGATGGCGTAATTCAGCATCCCGGCGAAGGTGACCCAGGCCAGATAGGGCGCCAGCAGCCAGGCCGCGGCGGCGCTGACCGGGGCGAACAGCAGGATCGTCGCCAGGATCGACAGCCAGAACACCACCAGTTCGGCGAAGGCGAGGTCCGGCCGCTTCAGCCCGAAGAATAGCGCCGACCAGCCGGCGTTCAGCAGCAGATGGATGCCATAGACCACCAGCGGCAGGCCGAAGCCCACCTGCCGCCAGGCCAGCCAGCCGGCGATGGCGATCAGCGTGAACAATACCGACCAGACCGGTGGAAACAGCCAATTCGGCGGCTTCCACGCCGGCTTGGCCAGATTCTCGTACCAATCGCCCGGCTTGAAGACCGCGCCGGAGCAGGCGGTGGCGAAGCAGACGGCGAAGAAGCCGATAAGGGGCAGGATGTCGGAGAAGCGCATCGGCCGCAGCATAGCGCATTCCCGGCCATGCGGTTGCGACGGTAGCCAACCACCGCCATGCTGCCGGCCGACCAGGGCACGACCGCTCGAGGCGGCGAGCCGAAACGCCTCGGTCATGCGATACGACAATGAAGCCGGACCTTGCACCGATCGTGGTCCGGCCAGCGGAGGAAACGAGGGTGGCCGAATTCGACCCGGCGAAGCTGGATGCCTTCCTGCACGCCACCATCCCCGGCCTCGCCGGACCGATGGAATTGCAGCGCATCTCCGGCGGCCAGTCCAACCCGACCTTCTTCGTCACCTATGCCAACCGCCGGCTGGTGCTGCGCAAGAAGCCGCCCGGTGTCACCCTGCCCTCGGCCCATGCCGTCGACCGGGAGGCGCGGGTGCTCCAGGCCCTGGCGCCGACGCCGGTTCCGGTGCCGCCGGTGGTGGTCTTCCATGCCGAGCCGGATGTCGTCGGCACGCCCTTCTACGTCATGGACCGGGTGGAGGGCCGGGTCTTCGACAGCTGCGACCTGCCCGGTGCGGCGGTGGCCGAGCGCCGCGCCATGTACCTGTCCTTCGCCGAAACCCTCGCAAAACTGCATGACGTCGATTGGCAGGCGGCGGGGCTGGAGGGCTTCGGCCGCCCCGGCAATTACTTCGAGCGCCAGGTCGGCCGCTGGACCCGCCAATGGGACAGCCAGCGCTTCCGCGACATCCCCGAACTGACCGAGCTCGCCGGCTGGGTCGCCGCGCATATCCCGCCCGACGACGGGGAGGCCTCGATCGTCCATGGCGACTACCGCCCCGGCAACGTCCTGTTCGGCAACGCCGCTCCGGGCATCGTCGCGGTGCTCGACTGGGAGCTGTCGACCATCGGGCATCCGCTGGCCGACCTCGCCTTCAGCGTCATCGCCTGGCGCAGCGCGCCGGAGGAATACGGCGGCATGCTCGGCCTCGACATCGCCGCGCTCGGCATCCCGACCGAGGCCGAGTACGTCGCGCATTACTACGCCTGCCGGCAGCGCCCGGCGCCGCGGCTGGAGAGCTTCCACGTCGCCTTCTCGATGTTCCGCTTCGCCGTCATCTTCGAGGGCATCGCCGCCCGCGCACGGGCCGGCAATGCCGCCTCCGCCAATGCCGCATCGGTCGGCGAGCTCTCCATCGCCTTCGCCCATCGCGGCCTCGCCAGCATCGGAACCTGACCCATGGATTTCGCCTATTCCGACAAGGTCCGCGACTTGCAGCAACAATTGCTGGACTTCATGGACCAGCACATCCTCCCCGCCGACCCGGAATTCCGCCGCATCGCCGATGGCGGCGAATTCCCGCTCGCCATCATCGACGACCTGAAGGCCAAGGCGCGCGAGCAGGGCTTGTGGAACCTGTTTCTTCCCGGCCTCAAGCCGGATGAGCCGGGCCTTGCGCTGAGCAACCTCGAATACGCCCCGCTGGCCGAGATCAT
>JAQGIA010000505.1 GCA_028291445.1 Belnapia sp. | reverse complement strand
ACCCAGGGCGACTACACCGGCCATCCCTACCACTTCGCGCCCGGCATCCTGGACCCGCGCGTGGCCTTCCTGCGCGAGGGGATCGACGCCACCCCGGGCACCGAATTCGGTGAGCGCGGCCTCATGGGCGGCGGCGCGGCCGGGCATGAGCTGGACCGGGCGGATACCAGGCTCGGCACGCCGCATCACGCGCTGATCGTGGCCTCGGCGATCGTCACCGAGCCGAGCTACGCGCTGGTGAACGAGGAGCGCTACGACCACACCATCTGGCCGCGCCGCCATGAGGATGTGATGCGCTCCGACATCACCTTCTTCGAGGCGCCGAAAGGCGGCGCGGTGCTGTCCTTCGGCTCGATGAACTACATCGGCGCCCTGCCGGTGGATGGCTACACCACGCCGGCCGCCCGGATCGTGCTGAACGCCATCCGCCGCTTCAGCGACCCGGCGCCTTTTCCGGGCTTCGAGCCCTGATTTTCCGGGCGGCGCGGATCACGGTCTAGCCGCATAGCCCCCGCAGCCGGACCAGCGCCTCGGATTGCGGGAAGACGGTGCCGCCGAGCGCGGCATCGCCGATCCCGAGGTGTTCGGCGAGGATGCCCTTCATCACCGCCCGGAGGTCGGTGGTGGGGGCGAGGTCCCGCCCCTCCCGCAACTGCTGCTGGCCGAGCCCCGGCCAATCCGCCAGCACCCGCCCGCCCTTCACCGCCCCGCCGATCAGGAAGGCCGTGGTCGCCGTGCCATGGTCGGTGCCGCGGCTGCCGTTCAGCCGCACGGTGCGGCCGAATTCGGTGACCACCGCCACCACCGTATCCTCCCAGACCGGGCCCAGGCCGCTGCGGAAGGCGCCGATGGCCGCATCCAGCGCCGCCAGCCGCTTGCCGAGGCCACCGGTGATCGAGCCCTGATCGGCATGGGTATCCCAGCCGCTGAAAGCCATGGCGCCGATCCGTGGCCCATCCGGCCGGGCCATGATGCGGGCGGCGCCGGCGGCGTCGGTGGCGAAATCGAGCCGCCCGGCGGTGCGGCCCGGCGCCATGCCGTCTTCCGCCATGGTGACGTTGTCCAGCAGCACGCCGTCGCGCAGCGCGGCGGCCAGCTTCGGGTCGCGTGCCTCGTACAGGTCGAGCAGCCGGGCGACGGTATCGTCGTCGGCATAGGCGAAGGCCTGGCGCTGCCAGGTCTCCACCGGCGCGCCGCCCTGCAGGATGACCGGGATGGTGGGCGCGATGGCCAGACCCTTGGGCGGCGGCAGGCGCTCGCCACGGGGCAGGCCGGCGAGCACCCGGTTCAGCCAGCCGCTGCGGCCGCCGTCCACCAGCTTGGGCAGGCCGCTTTCCAGCAGATCCTGCGCGTCGAAATGCGAACGGTCCCGGTAGGGGCTGGCGACCGCGTGCAGGATCAGCGCCTGACGATCCTGGTAGAGCTGCGCCAGGGCGGGCATGTTGCGGTTGATGGCGAAGAAGCCGTCGAGCGGCAGGGTCGCCCCGGCCTCGCGCAATTCCGGCGCCAGCCGGGCGCTGTCGAAATCCGGATCGCCGAGCGCCGGCACCGCGGCCAGGCCATCCAGCCCGCCGCGCAGGATCACCACCAGCAGGCGCGGGTCGCGCCGGGCGGCGCTGGCCAGGCGCGGCGCATAGCCCCAGGCGAAGAGCGAACCGGCCCCGGCCAGCAGGGCACGGCGGGAGGCGAACGGGCTGCGGGACATGCTTACCTCCTCTGGTATTCGGGGCTCATCAGCAGCAGCACCAGCGCCTGCCTCGAATCGGCCGCGCGACCCACGGCACGCCGCAACTCGGGCGAGGTCTCGGCGCCGAAGGCCTGGTCCAGCAACGCCCTGGCGTCGAGCCCGGCCGGCTGGCGCGCCGCCAGGGCGATCGCCCAATCGAGCCGGGTCTTGATCGCATCCGGCGCGCCCCAGGCATCGTCCTCCTCCGGCCAGCCGGCAGGCGAGGCGGCGCCGCGGAAGGGCTGGCCCATGGCGGTCAAGGCCATCATGGGGCGCGGCGGCTCGGGCGCGCGGCCGAGCAGCCGTGCGGTACCCAGCAGCAGCTCGATCGGCGGACGAACCCGGGCCGGCGGCGCGGCCGCGGCGGCGGGCGAGCGCAGCAGGGCGCCGGTAATCGCCTTGAGGTCGCCACCGCTGTCCTGAAACACCTTGGCCACGGTCTGGGCGAGTTCCGCCGGAGCCGTATCGCCGATGAAATGTCGGACCAGGCGGCGGGCGACATGGCGGGCGGTATTCGGGTGCTGCGCCAGATCGTGCAGCACCGCCTTGAGCTGGTCCGGCCCGGTATCCGCATAGCGGCGGCCGAGCACCACCTGCGGGCCAGGCTCGTGCAATTCCGGGAAGAACCCCATGCGGGCAGCGGTGCTGGGGGCCGGGCGGTCGATCTCGGCCGACCAGCCGGTGAGGATGCGGGCAAGGGCGATCACATCGGCCTGGGTATAGCCGCCATCGACCCCGAGGCTGTGCAGCTCCATGATCTCGCGCGCCAGATTCTCGTTCAGCCCGCGTCCGCGGCGCTTCCCGGCGGTCGAGTTCGGCCCGACCGAGCGCCGGTTGTCGAGGTAGAACAACATCGCCGTATGGGTCGAGGTGGCGAACAGCATATCCTCGAACCGGCCCAGCATATGCGGGCGGATCGCCTCCCGCTCGAAGGCCGCGCCGAAATAGCCGAGATAGACCGGGGCGCTGGCGAGCGAGGTGGTGAAGTGGTTGATCCAGTGCAGCGCCAGGCGTTCCAGCAGCGGCGTCGGCGTGGCGATGGCGGTGGCCAGGCCCTGGTTCAGGTTGGCCTGCACGATCTCATTCGGGTGCAGGAAATCCACCACCTCGCGGGATAGCGGAATAAGCGTCTCGCCCGCCTTCTCGCGGGCGTTGCGGCTGCGAACCAACTCCTGCCGGCGGAGAAAATGATCCATGGCGCCGGGGCTGCCGGGGATCCGGTCATCCGCCGGCAAGCCGGTCGGCTGGTCGAGCTGGGCGAGCAGCCAGGCCAGCGGGTCGCAGCCCAGCCGGGCCAACTCCCCGGGCCCGGCGCCGAGCCCGAAGCGCTGGGTAGCAATCATCGGTTGCATGGCGGCAGCCTATACCGCGCCGCGCCATGACCCCAGTTTCAAATAGTCTCGGTGTGGTTGAGCTTAGAACGGGATGTCGTCGTCCAGGTCGCTGCCGCCGCCGCCGCTCTTGGGCTTGTCCCAGCTACCGCCGCCGCCGCCAGCACGCGCGGCCGGGGCCCGCTCGCCGCCGCCATAGCCGCCAGCGGCACGGCCGCCGCTGTAGCCGCCGCCCTCGCCGGCCTCGCCGCCGCCGCGGCTGTCGAGCAGGGTCAGTTCACCCTTGAAGCGGCCCAGCACGATTTCCGTGGTTTCGCGCTCCTGGCCGTCCTTGTCGGTGTACTTCCGGGTCTCGATCGAACCCTCCAGATACACCTTGCTGCCCTTCTTCAGATACTTCTCGGCGATCTCGCCGAGTTTCTCGTTGAAGATGGCGATGCGGTGCCACTGGGTCTTTTCCTTCCGCTCGCCGGAGGCCTTGTCGTTCCATGTCTCCGACGTGGCGATGGAGAAGGAAACCACCTTACCGCCGTTCTGCATGTTGCGGGCTTCCGGGTCGCGCCCCAGATTACCTACGAGGATCACCTTGTTCACGCCGGCCATGCCGCCAAACCCCTGAATTTCAATTGGAATAGCTAGCGCGGCCCGCTCCCGAGGGCCAGTGCCAGCCTGAGGACCAGAGCCAAGCTGCGAAGGCCCTTTCCGCCAGTCCCATATAGTGGCATCACCCCCAGAACACAATGCGAACGAGGGCGCGCGCCCCGTGGAGCACGACCCCCTATGGCCAGCCCGTCCAGCCCCCCTTCCCCGCTCTCCGGCGCCGGCTTCCTCCGGGTTCGTGGCGCCCGCACGCATAACCTCAAGAACCTCGACCTCGACCTCCCGCGCGGTACGCTGACGGTCATCACCGGCCTGTCCGGCTCGGGCAAATCTTCGCTCGCCTTCGATACGATCTATGCCGAGGGCCAGCGCCGCTACGTCGAGTCGCTGAGCGCCTATGCCCGGCAATTCCTCCAGCTCATGCAGAAGCCGGATGTGGACAGCATCGAGGGGCTGAGCCCGGCCATCTCGATCGAGCAGAAGACCACCAGCCGCAACCCGCGTTCGACGGTCGCCACCGTCACCGAGATCTACGATTATATGCGCCTGCTGTGGGCGCGGGTCGGCGTGCCTTATTCGCCCGCCACCGGGCTGCCGATCGCGGCGCAGACGGTCAGCCAGATGGTCGATCGGGTGATGACCCTGCCCGAGGGGACGCGCTTCTACCTGCTCGCTCCGGTCGTGCGCGGCCGCAAGGGCGAATATAAGAAGGAGCTGGGCGAATGGCAGCGCGCCGGCTTCACCCGCGTCCGCATCGACGGCGAGTTCCACGACATCGAGGACGCGCCCGCGCTCGACAAGAAATATAAGCACGACATCGAGGTGGTGGTCGATCGCCTGGTCGTGCGCGAAGGGATCGAGACCCGGCTCGCCGAAAGCTTCGAGACCGGGCTCAAGCTGGCCGAGGGGCTGGCTTATGTCGACATGGCCGAAGGCGTCGTGCCGGGGCGCGAGGGCGATGCGCCCGAGGCCGGATCGAGCAAGAAGGGCGCCGCCAAGGGCAGCGCCGCGGCCGGCGTCGGCGGCGTGCCCGCCAACCGCATCGTCTTTTCCGAGAAGTTCGCCTGCCCCGTGTCCGGCTTCACCATCGCCGAGATCGA
>JAQGIA010000469.1 GCA_028291445.1 Belnapia sp. | reverse complement strand
ACAGCAGCCAGTCGTTCAGGTGGCGGGTGGCGCGGTAATTCGCCGGCTCGGTCAGGTCCTGCTTGACGACCAGGCCGCGGGCGGCGGGGGTGGTCGCCTCGATATCCTCGGCATTGGCGCCGACGATACCGATCTGCGGGAAGGTGAAGGTGATGATCTGCCCGGCATAGGACAGGTCGGTCAGGGTTTCCTGGTAGCCGGTCAGGCCGGTGTTGAAGCAGAGCTCGGCGACCGGGGCGGCGCCGGCGGGGGTGAAGGCGCCGAAGCCGCGGCCCCAATGGACGCTGCCGTCGCCGAGGACCAGGCAGGCGGTCGCGCCGTCGGGCGCGCGGTCCTGAGCATGGCCGTGGGGCTGGGCAGCGGCGGTCGGGTCGGGCTGGGGCATGGTCGTCTCCGCACGGATGGCCGGGCTGCCCTCGGGGGCGGCGCCGGGGATGTCGTTCAGGCCGAGGCCGGTGGCGGTAAGGATGGCTGGCCAGTGGCGCGGCGGGATGGCACGGGCCTGGCGCCACTTGCGCACCGCCTCGGTCCCGATGCCGCAACGCGCCGCGGCGGCCTCCGGGCCACCGAGCAAGGCGATGATATCTTCGACCGTCCGCATGACGGTGGTATGTGGGAAAGCGTTTCCCAATTCAAGGGCGACGAAGCCTTTGGGTCAGGCCCGGCGAGGATTTGGGAAAAAACTTCCCAGGCGCTTCCGTTGCCATGCTACAGGGCCCACCCTTTTTTGTCCCCCTACCGGAGAGAATTCCCCATGGCCGAGGATCTGCGCAGCCGCTTCACCGCAGCGATGAAGGCTTCCATGCTGGCCAAGGACGCGCCGCGCACCTCCGCCATCCGCATGGTCATGGCCCGGCTGAAGGATGCCGATATCGCCGCCCGCCCGGCGGCGGAGCAGGTGCCGGAGGAGCAGATCATCTCCATGCTGCGCGGCATGGTGAAGAGCCGGCGGGAAAGCGCCGAGATGTACCGCACCGGCAACCGGCCGGAACTGGCCGAGAAGGAGGAAGCGGAGATCGCGGTGATCGAAGGCTTCCTGCCGCAGCAGATGGACGAGGCGGCGATGCGGGCGGTGGTCGCCGCGGCGGTGGCCGAGGCGGGCGCCAGCAGCATCAAGGAGATGGGCAAGGTGATGGCGGTGCTGCGCGCGAAGCATGCCGCCAGCCTCGACATGGCCAAGGCGGGGCCGCTGGTGAAGGCGGCGCTGGGCGGCTGAGCCGGCGGCGGGATAGGCTGCGGGGATGGCCCTGCCGCCCGCCTTCCTCGATGAGCTGCGCGCCCGGACCCCGCTACCGGGGCTGATCGGGCGGAAGACGCGGCTGGTCCGCAACGGCCGGCAGTGGAAGGGCTGCTGCCCCTTCCACAACGAGAAGACGCCGAGCTTCTACGTCTACGACGACCACTTCCATTGCTTCGGCTGCGGCGCGCATGGCGATGCCATCAGCTTCGTCATGCAGACCGAGGGCGCGGCCTTCCCCGAGGCGGTGGAACGGCTGGCGTCCGAGGCCGGGCTCGAAGTGCCGAAGGCGACGCCCCAGGCCGCCGAGCGGGAGCGCCGGGCCAAGGATCTGTACGGGGTTTGCGCCGCCGCCGAGGCCGCCTTCCGCCGCCGCCTGGCGCTGCCCGAGGGGCGCGAGGCGCTGGCCTACCTGCGCCGTCGCGGGTTGCGCGAGGCGACCATCGCCCAATTCGGCCTGGGCTGGTCCGGCGAGGGGCGCGGCGCGCTGGCCGCCGACCTGAAAGGCGAGGGGATCACCCCGGAACAGCTCGTCGCCGCCGGGTTGATGAAGCCGCGCGACCCGGACCGCCCGGAAGGCGGCGTGGTCGACATGTTCTTCAACCGGGTGATCTTCCCGATCCGCGACCGGCGCGGCCGGACCATCAGCTTCGGCGGCCGCATCCTGGGCGATGGCCAGCCGAAATACGTCAACGGGCCGGAGACCGAGCTGTTTTCCAAGCGCCGCAGCCTCTACGGCCTCGATCTGGCGCGGGAAGGCGCCTTCCGCGGCGGCACGGTGGTGGTGGTCGAGGGCTATATGGATGTCATCGCGCTGCACCAGGCAGGATTCGCCGGGGCGGTGGCGCCGCTCGGCACCGCGCTGACTGCGGAGCAGCTGGAGGCGCTGTGGTCGGTCTCGCCCGAGCCGGTGCTGTGCTTCGACGGCGATGCGGCCGGGGCCAAGGCGGCGGCGCGCTCGGCCGAGCTGGCGCTGCCGCTGCTGGCGCCGGACCGCAGCCTGCGGCTGGCCAGCATCGAGGGCGGGGAGGACCCGGATACCCTCGTCGCCAAGGGCGGACCGGCGGCTTTCCAGGCGGTGCTGGATGCGGCCAAGCCATTGTCGGTGGCGCTGTTCGACCTGCTGGCCGGGCCGAACCCGCCGGCCACGCCGGAACAGCGGGCCGGGTTCCGCAACCGGCTGGAGGAAGCGGCGCGGACCATCCCGGACAAGGCATTGGCGGCGGAATACAAGCGCAGCCTGCTCGACCGCTTCTTCGCCGCCGGCCGCAGCCAGCGGCCCGCCTTCAAGCCGCGGGCGCCCTGGGCGCCGGCCAAGGGAAAATGGGGCCGGCCCGGGGAGCTGGCCAGCATCGCCGGGCTGCAGCGCCCGCCGATCGACCCGGCCGCCATCCGGCAGGAGCGGGCGCGCAACCTGCTGGCCATCCTGCTCCGCCATCCCGCCATCCTGCCGGAGGTGGAGGAGGCGCTCGGCGTGTTGGATTTGCCGCAGGGCGAGGCGATCGCGCTGCGTGCGGCCCTGCTGGGCTGGTTGCCGGTGGCGGATGTCCTTGACTCGCAGGGTCTGATGGACCACCTGCGGCAGGCTGGGCTGGAGTCTGCCGCGGCTTGGGCAGTGCGGACCGCGGGACTTTGCAAGGCAGCCGATCCTGAGGCCCAGCCGAAGGATGCGCTGGACGGTTGGTGGCATTTCTTCGCCCTGCTGCGGGGCGAGGCGGAATTGGTCGAGGATCTGGCCGAGGCGCAAAGGGTGCTGGTGGAAACCAATGATCCGGTCGCGCAGCAACGCTACATCCGTCTGCTGGAGGCGCGCAACGCGCTGCGCGGCGGCGATGGCGACCAGCCGGTGGACGAGACGGCCCGTATGGGCAGCATAGGTTAGGCAGGCGTTGCAGCGGCGTCCCGCGGGCCGGGTCGCCGCTGTTCAATTATCTGCCGCATACAGGGAGCTGACGCATGGCGAGCAAGACCGCGGGCGGTACGGATACGGTCGAGACGCGCGACGAAGTGGTGGAGGGCGTGTTGCTCGATACCATGACCGCCGCGGTCAAGAAGCTGATCGCCCGCGGGAAGGAGAGAGGCTACGTCACCTATGACGAGCTGAACGCCGCCTTGCCCTCCGACCAGGTCTCCTCCGAGATGATCGAGGACACCATGGCGATGCTGAGCGAGATCGGCATCAACGTGGTGGAATCCGAGGAAACCGAGGATGGCGAGGCGGTGGCCGTCGCCAAGCCCGCTTCCGAGGACAAGGAAGAGAAGGACGAGGAGGAATCCGGCGGCAACGTCGACGAAGAAAGCCTCGGCCGCACCGATGATCCGGTGCGGATGTACCTGCGCGAGATGGGCAGCGTCGAGCTGCTCTCGCGTGAGGGCGAGATCGCCATCGCCAAGCGCATCGAGGCCGGGCGCGACCAGATGATCGGCGGGCTCTGCGAAAGCCCGCAGACCTTCAAGGCGATCATCGGCTGGCATGATGCCGTCCGCGGCGGGCGGATGCTGCTGCGCGACGTGATCGACCTCGAGGCGACGGCGGCGGCCGATAGCCCGGAAGGCGCCGCCCCGCCCGACCCGGATGAGGAATTCGAGGAAGGCGAGGAAGGCGAGGGCATGGGCCTGTCGCTT
>JAQGIA010000409.1 GCA_028291445.1 Belnapia sp. | reverse complement strand
CGGCGTGCGGCTGGACCTGCGCGACGGCGCGGCGGTGCGGGCGTCCTGGGCGGCGATGATGACGGAGGTGGCGGCCAAGGCGCCGCGGGCGCGGCTGCACGGGGCGCTGGTCTCGCCGATGCTGAAGGGCGGGGTGGAGACGGTGCTGGGGATGACCCGGGACCCGGTCTTCGGGCCACTGATCATGTTCGGGCTCGGTGGGGCCTTCGTCGAGGTCTTCCGCGATGTCGGCTTCCGGCTGGCGCCGCTGGAGCGGGAAGAGGCGCTGCGGCTGGTCCGCTCGATCAAGGGCTTTCCGCTGCTGGATGGGGCGCGGGGGAAGCCGAAGGCGGATCTCGGAGCGCTGGCGGAGGCGCTGGTCGCGCTCTCGCGCTTCGCCGAGGCGCATCCCGAGGCGGCGAGCATCGAGGTCAATCCCTTCATCGCCTTGCCGGAGGGCGGGCATGGGCTGGATGCGGTCATCCTCCGTGGCTGAGCGGCGCATGCTGCTGGGCGGCGCGCTTGGACTGCTGGCGACGCCCGCGATAGCCCAATCCTGGCCGGCGCGGCCGCTGCGGCTAGTGGTGCCCTTCGCGCCGGGCGGCGGGGCGGACAACCAAGCGCGGCTGTTGGCGGAGGCGCTGGGGCGGCGGCTGGGCCAGCCGGTGGTCGTCGAGAACCGCGGCGGCGCCGGCGGTACCCTCGGCGCGCAGGTGGTCGCCACCGCACCGGCCGATGGGCTGACGCTGTTCTACGGCACGCCGGGGCAGCTCACCATCAACCCCATCCTGATGCGGGACCTGCCCTACGACCCGGTGCAGGACTTCGCCCCGGTCAGCCTGATCACCCGCTCGGCCTATGGCATCGCGGTCAATCCGGCGGTGCCGGTGCGGAGCCTGGCGGCGCTGATCGCGCTGGCGCGGGAGCGGCCGGGGCGGTTCGCCTACAGCAGTTCCGGCGTCGGCTCCGGCCCGCATCTGGCGGGGGAGCTGTTCCGCATGCAGGCGGGCATCGACATCATCCATGCGCCTTACCGCGGCAGCGGGCCGGCGCTGCAGGACCTGGCGGCGGGCAACGTGCCGATCTCCTTCGACAGCCTCAGCGTGCTGATCCCGCTGCTGCGGCCGGGCACGGTGCGGGGCCTCGGCGTCACCAGCGCGGCGCGGAGCCCGCTGCTGCCGGAACTGCCTGCGGTGGCCGAGGTGCTGCCGGGCTACGAGGTGACGGTCTTCAATTTCATCGCGGTGCGGTCCGGCACGCCGGCGCCCATCGTCGCCCGGCTCGCGGCCGAGGTCGCCGGCTGCATGCGGGAGCCGCAGATCACCCAGCGGAATGCCTCGCTGGGCGTGGATTCCATCGGCAGCACGCCGGAGGAACTGGCGAGCGTGCTGGCGACGGAATCGGTAAAATGGCGCGCGGTGATCGACAGCGCCGGAATCAAATTGGAATAGGGGAAGACAGTCCATGACCTCGGATACCGTGACGCTCGAAGTCTCCGACTACGTCGCCGTGGCGACCCTGAACCGGCCGCCGGTGAATGCGGTAAACTGGGAGATGCGGGAGCGGCTGATCGAGATCTTCGACCAGGCGACGGACCGCGACGATATCCGCGCCGTGGTGCTGACCGGGCAGGGCAAGGTCTTCTGCGCCGGCGCCGACCTGAAGCAGCGGCCGGACCCGGGCAAGCACGGCGAATACTGGTGGCACAACCGGCTGACGCGGGAGACCGGCAATGCCATCAAGGAATGCACCAAGCCGGTGATCTGCGCGGTGAACGGCGCGGCGCTGGGTGCCGGCTTCGGGCTGATGGCGAGCTGCGACATCATGCTGGCGGCCGAGGAAGCGGTCTTCGGGATGCCGGAGATCGATGTCGGCCTGGCCGGCGGCGCGGCGATGCTGCGCGAGTTGGTCGGCCGGTCCCGCCAGCGGCGGATGATGTTCACCGGCATGAAGGTGACGGCGGCGGAGCTGTACCGGCTCGGCGTGATCGAGGCCTGCCTGTCGCGCGAGGCGCTGCTGCCGGAAGCGATGGCGATCGCGCATGAGATCGCCGGCAAGAGCCCGCTCGGCGTCAAATACGCCAAGCTCTCCTGCAACATGGTCGAGCTGATGCCGCAGAAGGACGCCTATCGCTTCGAGCAGAATTTCACCTTCGAATTGTCGAAGACGGAGGACGCGGCGGAGGCGCGCAAGGCGCAGCTCGAGAAGCGCAAGCCGGTCTTCAAGGGTCGCTGAGGATGCGCCGCCGCAGCTTGCTGGCGGGGGCGCTGGCCGCCCCTGCCTTCACTGCCCGGGCACAGGGGGGCTTCCCCGCCCGGCCGGTCGAGATCGTGGTGCCCTATGCGGCCGGCGGGCCGACCGACCGCTATGCGCGGGCCTTCGCCATGCAGCTTGGGGCGCGCTGGGGGCAGTCCGTCGTCATCAACAGCAAGCCGGGCGGGGCGGCGGCGATCGGCGCGGCGGCGGTCGCCAATGCGGCGCCGGATGGGCATACCCTGCTGCTCGCCAGCATGGGCATGGTCACCAACCAGATCCTGTTCCGCAACTTGGCCTATGACCCGGCGGCGCTGACGCCATTGTGCCGGATCGCACTGGGGGGCGGGATATTGTTCGTGCATCCCTCGGTTACGGCCACCACGCCGAAGGAGTTGCAGGCCTGGGCCAGGGCGCGGCCGGGAGCGCTGCGCTTCGGCTCCTCCGGCATCGGCTCGACGCCGCATCTCTCGGCCGAGCTGTTTGCCTGGCGGGCGGGGATCGACATCTTGCACATTCCCTATCGCGGCACGGCGCCGGCGATGACCGACCTGATCGCCGGGCATATCAATGCGATGTTCGATAGTCCGTCGTCGATCCGCTATGCGCGGGACGGGCAAATCCGGGCGCTCGGGGCATCCACGCCGGAACGGCTGCCGATCGCGCCCGACGTGCCGACGCTGGAGGAAAGCGGCTTCGATGCGACGGCGCGTACCTTCTACGGTTTCTTCGCGCCGAGCGCGGTGCCGGAAGCGCTGCGGGCACGCATCGCCGAGGATATGCGGCAAGTGGCGCTGAGCGAGCCGATCAAGGCGATGTTCCAGGAGGATGCGCTGGAATCGCACGCCGATGGTCCGGCCGACTTCGCCCGCTTCCTGGCGCAACAGTTGGAGCTGTGGTCCGCGGTGATCCGCGAACGGAAGATCACGCTGTAGCCTAGGCCACCTTGCCAGCGGCGCTGGGCACTGCCTAGCCTGCCGGTGCTCGTTCGTCCGACACGATGCCCCTGCCCCGCAGGGGAGCCGAAGGGCCAGGGAGGAAGCGGAATGCTACGACGCGAGACCCTTGGCGGCTTGGCCGGATTGGCCGCCGCAACGGCCGTGGCCCAGCCGGTGGAGGATGCATCACGCTGGCCGAGCCGGCCGCTGCGGATGGTGATCCCATTCGCCGCGGGCGGTGGCGCCGACCGGGTTGGCCGCATGGTTGCGGAACCCTTGGGGCGGGCGCTAGGCCAGCCCGTCATCGTGGACAATCGGCCGGGCGGCGGCGGCACCCTCGCGGCCGCCAATGTGGCCAGTTCACCGGCCGATGGCTACACGCTGTTCTACGGTACGCCGGGGCAGCTCACGACCCTGCCAATTCTTATGACCAACCTACCCTATGACGCCGTACGGGACTTCGCGCCGGTCAGCCTGCTGATCCGCAGCGCCTATGGCATCGGTGTGCATCCTGGCGTCGCCGCGGGCGATTTGGCGGAGCTGATCGCCCTGGCAAAGCGCCAGCCGGGGCGGCTGGCTTATGCCACGGCAGGGGTTGGTTCTGGCCCGCATCTGGCCGGGGAGCTGCTGAAATCCATGGCGGGAATCGAGCTGACCCATGTGCCCTATCGGGGCAGTGCGCCAGCTATCCAGGATGTGGTCGGCGGCCAGGTGCCGATCTCGATCGATAGCCAGGACCTGATTGGCCCGCAGATCATAAGTGGGGCCATCCGGGGGATCGCTGTGACCTCAGCTGAGCCATCGAGCCTGCTGCCTGGCCTGCCACCCGTGGCCGCAACGGTACCGGGCTATGAGGTGACCGTCTTCAACTATCTCGCCGTCCGTGCTGGCACGGTGCGGCCGGTTGTCGACCGGTTGAGCCGCGAGGTTCGGGGTATCGTCACGGCCCCGGAATTCATTGAACGCAATCGCCAGCTCGGGACCGAGGCCATCGGCAGCACGCCAGAGGAACTGGGCCAGCTCTGGCGCGAGGAGGCGTCGAAGTGGCGCGATGTAATTACCCGCGCCGCAATCCGCCTGGAATGAAGGAATCCACCACCATGCCAGCCGCCACTGATTACGAAGCCTTCCGCGCCGAGGTGCGTGACTTCGCGCTGACCCAATGCCCTGCCGAATTGCGTGCGTTGGTGGCCAGCTATCGCAAGCTGGAACGGCAGGAGTTGGACCAGTGGCAGAAGCTACTGTTTGAGCGCGGTTGGGGCGCGCCGGGCTGGCCCGTCGCGCATGGCGGAACCGGTTGGGACCTGCGCCAGCGCATCATTTTCGAGGAGGAGATGGCCGACTGCGACTGCCCACCGCAGCCGCACCAGGGGCTGCGCCATATCGGGCCGGTGCTGATCGAATTCGGCACACCGGATCAGCAGGCACGCTTCCTGCCACGCATCCTTAGCGGCCAGGATTACTGGTGCCAGGGCTATTCGGAACCAGGTGCCGGGTCTGATCTTGCCTCACTCAAAACACGGGCGCGACGGGAGGGGGATGACTACATCATTGATGGTCAGAAGACCTGGACCACGGGCGCGCATGAATCTGACATGATGTTCGCGCTGGTGCGGACCTCGACCGAGGCACGCAAGCAGGACGGCATCACCATGCTGTTGGTGCCGATGAACACACCCGGTATCCAGGTCCGGCCGATCCGCACCATTGACGGCTTCCATCCGCATGTGAACGAAGTGTTCCTGGACGCGGTGCGGGTGCCGTCTGCTAATCGTATCGGTGAGGAAGGTAAGGGATGGCGCTACGCCAAATTCTTGCTGGACCGCGAAAGGCTGGGCCCCGTGCATGCTCTCGCCGCAGCCGGACGCTTCCTCGACCGGGCACGCGAACTGGTCGCCACGGAGTTGGCGGGCGAGAACCAAGTGCGCAAGCGGGAAACACTGGAACTGCGCCTGCTGATGGCCGAAGCGGAGATCGTCGGACTGCGCGAGCAGGGTCGCCAGGCGATTGACGATCTGATGCAGGGACGGCCTCTCGGTGTCACGCCCTCGCTAGTCAAGTTGGGCTGGTCGGCAGCGTCGCAAACCATCACCGAGACGGCCTTCGATGCCGTCGGGCAGCGGTTGGCCGGGCGGGTGCGGCCAATGGAAAGCTCCGGCCCCGATGCTGCGGCGCCGGAAGGACTTGAGTGGGTGCAGAACTTCTTCTACTACCGCGCCCGGACCATCTTTGGTGGCAGCAGCGAGGTGCAGAAAAACCTCATCGCTCGTGATCTGTTCGGAGCCTGAGCGCCATGCCTTTCGTTGCCGAGCCACTCGTCCCTGGCGACCTGTTTAATGCCGCCGCAAAAATTGCTGCCGCGTCTGATCAGGAACTCTTTCGGCTAGCTGCGCCGGCTGAGCGCTTAGCAGCGCTGCGCCAGTGCTGGAATGAAATTGCTGCGTTAGGTTGGTCGGCAATGCTTGTGCCGGAGAGCTGCGGTGGGGTCGATGGCAGCCTGCTTGACCTAGCCGCAGTGCTGGAAGGTGCCGGACGATCAGCGCTGGCGTTACCGATCGCCGATGTCTGCGGCGCGGCCCCAGCGCTGCTGCGATCACTTACCTGCTCGATGGGGGCCAAGGCTGCGCTGGGTGAGCTAGCAGCAGGGCGGTTACGGCCAGGGCTATCTCTGCAAGGGAGGAATATGC
>JAQGIA010000378.1 GCA_028291445.1 Belnapia sp. | reverse complement strand
TATAGGGCGAGATGCCGATCATCGCGACCGGGGCGAAATCCTTCTCCGGGTCGTAGGGCGTGCGCTGGACCAGCGGCGCGGTGGTGATCGGCCCGGTCGAGGCGGCCAGAATGGTGTACCCGTCGGGCGCCGCCTTGGCGACGGTATCGGTGCCGATCATCCCGCCGGCCCCGGCCTTGTTCTCCGGCACCACGGGCTGGCCCCATTGCGCCATGACCTGCTGCCCGGTGACCCGCGCCATGAGGTCGGTGGCCTGGCCCGGCGGCCAGGGCACGATCATCCGGACCGGACGGCTCGGATAGCTCGCTTGGGCACTCGCCCCCCGCGCCAGGATGAGGGCGGGCGCGGCAAGCAGCATGGCGCGACGATTCATTGTTGGTTGTCCCCGGACGTTTCGGCAGAAGTTTCAGCCTGACGCCATGTGGCGCTATTCGGCGCGGATGCCAAGCTGTCGGATCAACCCGCCGAACAGCGCCCATTGCCCGCGCAGCATGCCGGCGAATTCATCCGGCCCCTGGACCGCCACCTCGACGCCCAGCATGGCGAAGCGCTCGCGCAGCTCGGCCGTCGCCAGCCCCTCCTTCACCTCGGCCAGCAGCCGGTCGAGGATCGGCCGGGGCGTGCCGGCGGCCGCCATCAGCCCGTTCCAGCCGCCGATGTCATAGCCCGGCAGGTCGGCCGCCTCGGCCAGCGGCGGCAGCCCCGGCAGCAGCGCGCTGGGCCTGGCGGTGCTGATGCCGAGCGGCCGCAGGCTGCCCTGGCGCACCAGCGCGCCCGCCGCGGCCGGCGTCTCGATCGCGTAATCCACCGCACCCGAGAGGAAGGCGGCCATCGCCGGCCCGCTGCCCTGGAAGGGCACGTGCAACGCATCGATGCCGGCCCGCGCATTGAACAGCGCCGTCAGCAGGTGCTGCGCCCCGCCGATGCCGGAGGAGGCGAAGGTGTATTTCCCCGGATCCTTCTTCAGCAGGGCGACGAAGGCCCGGGCATCGGCGGCCGGGAAATCGGGCTTCACCAGCAGCATGTAGGGAGCGATGCCGAAGGTGCAGACCGGCGCCAGCTCCTTCGCAACGTCATAGGGCGTGCGCTGCACCAGCGGCCCGAAGGTGATCGGCCCGATCGAGGCCGAGAGCAGGGTATGACCATCCGGCGCGGATTTGGCGACCATGTCGGTGCCGATCATCCCGCCGGCGCCCGGCCGGTTGTCCGGCACCACCGTCTGGCCCAGCTTCGCGGTCAGGTGCTGGGCGATGATGCGGCCGATGATGTCGGTCGCCTGGCCGGGCGGCCAGGGGATGACCATGCGCATGCTGCGCGAAGGCCAGGCTGCGGTCTGTGCCGCCGCCGGCCGTGCCATGCCCGCGGCAGCCATCGTCAACGGCGCCAGCGCCCTGCGGCCGATCGTCATCCTGAATGCCTCCCCGGGTATCGTTCCGGACATCCTGGACCAGCCATGCAGCGGCGACTACTCCACCCGCATCCCGGCCCGCCGCACCACCGGCGCCCAGCGTGCCCGGTCGGCGGCGAAGTATTCGGCGAAGGCGGCCGGGCTCGCGCTTGGCTCCACCTCCAGCCCGCCCTCGGCCAGCTTCCGCCGCAGCTCCGGCTCGGCCAGCACCTCGTTCAGCACCGCATGCAGCCGGGCGATGCGCTCGGGCGGCGTGCCGCCGGTCGCCAGCAGGGCGAACCAGGTCGCCGCCTCGATCTGCGGGAAGCCGGCCTCGGCGGTGGTCGGCAATTCCGGCATGGCGGCGCTGCGCCGCGCCCCGGCGATGGCCAGCGCCCTGAGGCCGCCGGATTGCACATGCGGCAGCATCGGCGCCAGCGCATTGGTGAAGACCAGCACCCGCCCGGCCAGCACGTCGTTCAGCGCCGGCCCGGTGCCGCGATAGGGGATGTGGTCCATCTCCACCTCCAGCGCCTGGGCGATCATCGCCCCCGCCGCATGGCCGGTGGAGCCGACCCCGGGCGAGGCATAGGAGAGCGGAGGCCGCGCCGCTTTCGCCACCGCCTGCAATTCCCGCAGGCTGGCCGCCGGCACCGAGGGATGCACCACGATCACGTTCGGCCCCAGCGCCATCATGCCGATCGGCGCGAAGGCGGTCGCCACGTCATAGGGCAGCCGGGCCTGCACCAGGCTGGTGATGGTCAGGCTGCCGCTGCCGCCGAGCACCAGCGTATAGCCATCGGCCGGGGCCTTGGCGACGATATCGGCGCCCAGCATCCCGCCGGCGCCGCCGCGGTTCTCGATCACCACCGGCTGGCCCAGCCGGGCCGCCATGCCGTCGGCGACCAGCCGGCCGACGATGTCGTTGGTCCCGCCCGGCGGCCAGGGGATCAGCAGGCGGATCGGCCGGTCGGGAAAAGCGCCTTGCGCACGCACCGCCGGCGCGGCGAGCAGCCCCGCCAGCAGCAGGCGCCGGCGCATCAGTAGATCACCACCGAGCGGATGCTCTCGCCCTTCTCCATCAGCTCGAAGCCGTGGTTGATCTGCTCGAGCGGCATGGTGTGGGTGATCAGGCTGTCGATGTCGATCTTCCCTTCCATGTACCAGTCGACGATCTTCGGCACGTCGGTCCGCCCGCGCGCGCCGCCGAATGCGGTGCCGCGCCAGTTGCGCCCGGTGACGAGCTGGAAGGGCCGCGTGCTGATTTCCTCGCCGGCGCCGGCCACGCCGATGATGATGCTCTCGCCCCAGCCGCGATGGGTGCATTCCAGCGCCTGGCGCATCACCTTGGTATTGCCGATGCACTCGAAGGAGAAATCCGCGCCGCCGCCGGTCAGGTCGACGATGGCCTCGACCACCTTGTCCTGGCCGACCACATTCGGGTTGACGAAATGCGTCATGCCGAACTGCCGCGCCATCTTCTCCCGCGCGGGGTTGAGATCGACGCCGATGATCTTGTCGGCGCCCACCATGCGGGCGCCCTGCAGCACGTTCAGCCCGATGCCGCCGAGCCCGAAGACCGCGACATTGGCTCCCGGCCAGACCTTGGCGGTATTGAT
>JAQGIA010000356.1 GCA_028291445.1 Belnapia sp. | reverse complement strand
CGAGCCGCCCGATCCGGTGGTGCGCGCCGCGGCGCCGGTCGAGGCGGCGCCGGACGACGCCGCCATGGCCGCCGCCCACTGGGCCCTGGAGCATGGCCGGCGGACCGGCGCCGGCACCGATACCCTGCCCTCGGTCGCCTGGCGGTTCCACCCCATGCGGACCGCGCATGGCATGGTCGGCCTGGTCGGGCTGCGACCGCATGACAGCGGCCTCGATGGCGAGCGGGACCGGCTGCTGGCCGCCCTGCTGGATCAGGCCGCGGTGGCCATCGAGCGGGCGCAGCTGATGGAGGAACGGGCGCGGGGTGCGGCACGGGCGGAAACCGAGGCCCTGCGGACGGCCCTGCTCACCTCGCTCGGGCATGATCTCCGTACCCCGCTGACCGCCATCCGAGGTGCGGCCGAGACGCTGCAATCCGCCGGCGACCGGTTGCCGGCCGCCACCCGGGCGGATCTGCTGGTCACCGTGGTCGAGGAAACCGCGCGCATGGCGCGTTTCATCAACAACATCCTGGACATGGTCCGGATGGAGGCCGGCCAGATCACGCCGAAACGCGAACCGGTCGATATCGCGGAAGCGCTGGAGACCGCCGCCGCGCGCATCGAGCGGACTTCGGGACGCCATGTGGTCCGCAGCCTGCCGGCGCACTTGCCCGTGCCGCGCCTGGACCCGGTATTGCTGGCGCAGATCCTGGGCAACCTGCTGGACAATGCGATGAAGTATTCGGAATCCGCGGAACGGGTGGAGGTCGGCGCAAGGCGCGACGGTCCCGATATTCTGCTTTGGGTCCAGGACGACGGCCCCGGCATTCCGGCCAAGGACCTGCCCCGCATCTTCGATCCCTTCTTCCGGGCGAGCCGGAGCGATCGTATCGCCGCGGGCTCGGGCCTGGGCCTGGCGATCAGCCGCGGCCTGGCCGGCGCGATGGGTGGGCGGATCGCCGCGGAGAGTCCGGTCCAGGGCGACCGCGGCACCCGCATGACCTTGCGATTCCCCGCATGAACCCGCGCATCCTGGTGATCGACGACGAGCCGCAGATACATCGTTTCCTGGGCCCCGCCTTGCAGGCCGCGGGCTTCGAGCCGCTCCGCGCGGTTACCGCCCAGGAAGGGCTGCGGCTTGCCGCAACCCAGAACCCGGCACTGGTGGTGCTCGACCTCGGCCTGCCGGACATGGACGGCCAGGCCGTGATCCCGCGCCTGCGCGCCTTCAGCCAGGTGCCGATCGTGATCCTGTCCGCGCGCGGCCTGGAGGAGGGCAAGGTGCAGGCGCTCGATGCGGGCGCCGATGATTACGTCGAGAAGCCCTTCGCTCTGGCGGAGCTGCTGGCCCGCATGCGGGCTGCGCTGCGCCGGGCCGCGGCAGCGACGGGCCGGGAGGCCCCCGTTCCGGTGATCCGGATCGGACCGCTCGAGGTGGATCTCGTGCGGCGTGTCGCACGGCTTGACGGCGACGCCGAGGCATTGCGACTCACACCGAAGGAATGGGACCTGCTGGTGGCTTTGGCACAGGCCGGTCCCGGGCGGGTCATCACCCACCGGCAGCTGCTGTCCGCCGTCTGGGGGCCGGCCCATGCGGAGGATGCGCAATACCTTCGCGTCTACGTCGGGCATCTGCGCCAGAAGCTCGGTGAAGCATCGCCATTGATCAGGACGGAACCGGGCGTCGGCTACCGGTTCGGGGAACCGGCCTAAGGCCGGTACGGCTTCGTGGTCTGCCAGGATGAAGAGCCGTCCGGCGATGCTGCGGAAGGCGGCGCTGCGTCGGACGGGTTGCGCGGAGCCGGCGCCGTTGGCTCCGCTTGCGTTCGAGGAACCGCGCCACACCGGTGCGAAGCTGGCGGCGCGAAGCCGGCGGCGCGAGAACGGCTCAACGACCCGGCGTATCCCGCACGAGCCGCACGATGGTGCCGACGAACCCGAGCATCCCTTCGGCGCTCGTGGCCAGCCGGTCCGGGGGCAGCGTCAGGCTATCCAGGAAACGCCCCTCGACCGTGTAGATGGTGAGCTCCAGGGCATCCCCGATGATGGCAGGACGACATACCACATCCGAGCCTCCCGCCTCGCGCCGGGCGGCCTCGACGAACTCCCGGATGCTGTCGCCCCCTGCCATGTGACCGCCGGCCTCATCCAGGAAGTCGGCGATCACGCTGCCGACTTCGGCCAGTGGCACGAGGTCCAGGGGCACGCAGCCCCCATGCTCCGCGGCGACCCTGCTGCGCCAGCGATCGAGAGCCCGGGCCCGGCGACGCTCCTCCGGCGTCTCGTCGTCCGCGAACGGCTCCTCGGGCATTCCGCCTTCGGCTTCGATCACGTCCCAGATCGGGATATTCCAATCCACCTGGAGACCCACCAGCACCCCGAAGCCGCGGCAACCCAACTCATCGGTGTCGCCCGGCGGCAGGTCCCGCGGTTCCCGATCGGCTGCGAGATCGAGCATGACGCGGCGCATGGCCACGGGCGACAAGGCCGCGACGGCATCGGGCGATCTCCAGCCCGGCAGGATGCGCAATTCCTCCCCCGGGGCGAGGCCACCGGAGGCGATCAGCCCGTCTGCCAGCGCCACGGCATCCGGCACGTTGCCGGGCACGAGTGCGACCGGCAATGCGACCAGCTCGGACCACCCGGAAGGACCGACCGCCGCGCCTCCGGCGGCCGCGAGCATGTCCGCCCATAGCTCGGCTGCATTCTCGTCGCTTTGCCGCGCACGGGTTTTCCGCACCGCGAGGTCGAGCACATCGTCGCGGCCCGCTTCGATCAACGCGCCCAGCATGGCGTCGAACTCGCCGCTTTCGCGATCCTCGTTGGCGGCAAGCAGCCGGTCGGCCGTAGGTCCCGGAGCGGGCGGGAAGCGCGGCGGCGGTTCGGGCGTCGGGGCCGCCATGCCGAGTGCACGCATGGCATCGGCACCCCGGAGGAGACGTCCGCGGTCCACCCAGCTCCGGCGCACCTCCGCTCCGTCCTCGCGTCCGACGAGCCAGCGCCGGAACGCGCCGCGATCGGCGCGCTGGACGAATACTTCGACACCCTCCTCCAACAGCGTCTCGGCAACCACCTTGGCGACCGCGTTCGCGGTTTCCAAGTCATCGTCACCGGGCCGGATCGTGTCCAGGGTGTCGTGGTCGGGATAGATCGTGACGAGTATGCTATCGAGGTCGGACGCGACTTTGCGGGCGAGTTGCGCCGCAGCCTCGACCGGATCCTCCGCATCGTCATCCTGCATCCGCATGCCCAAAATCCTCCAGCGACCGGTTATGGTCCCGGCACGTGCACCGCACAATGAGAGGTGACCGCCCCCGTGTTAACCGGTGGACCATCCAGAAATCCGGTCGTAAGCTCCACGGCAACAATAATGAACAACAGGGAGGAAGATCGACATGCCCATACATCGCCGGAGCATCGGGATCGTGAGTGGAGCGGCCGTCCTGATGGCGGCTGCTGCCGGGTACAATCCCGTCCAGGCCCAGGCGGCGGCCGAACAGGCGGTTGCCCAGGCCGTCGAGGCGTTGACGAAGGCAATGATCGAGGTCGATCGGGGACGGCTGGAGGCCTTGACGGCGGATGGATTGAGCTACGGCCATTCAGCCGGCCGGATCGAGACCAAGAAGCAGTTCGTCGACTATCTTGAGTCGAAAGCCAGCGCGTTCCGGACGATCAACCTGAGCGATCAGACGATCTCGGTCGTCGGCAGCGACGCTATCGTCCGGCACTTGTTCACGGGTGAGACGGTTAGCCCGGCGGGTCAGGTGACGCCTGTCCGGATCGGGGTACTGCAAGTCTGGCAGAAGCAGGGTAATGACTGGCGCCTGCTGGCAAGGCAGGCTTACCGGCTTTGAGCCCGATGCTGCCGCAACCGGTCTGAGAGCGCTTGCACGCAGTGGCTTCTGTTCGGTTGGTGTCGGTTCGGATGCACGGCAGCCCAAGCGCTTGGGCTGCCGTGCATCCGAGAGCATCCTGACCGCGCTGTCAGCCGATACCAAGCCAGGGCTTCGGGCATAAGCCTCGGTCAACTCAGGTCTGCACAAAGACCGATCGGACACGGCGGCTTGAAGTCCGGCTGCTGCATCGCGGGAAGTCTCGGCACCTACCGACCCAGTTGCATCGCCAAGGAATTCTGCGTGTCCAGACTGCGCCGGCGGTTCGTCGTAGGGGGATTACTCGCACTGGCTCCCAATTCAGGCAGACCAGGCAGCCGATGCGCCCAAGCCGATTGGATGAGGGCACCAGCCCCGTCGCGCTTTGCTCTGTCTTCATCCATGCGGCGTAGGCGTGCCGCAAACTCCGGCAGGTACATGGAATAGTCAGGGCTGGCGGCCATCCCCAGGCCAGGGGTGGATGGCAAGGTTCCGTAGCGTGCTGCCGAAGGCCATATTGCCATGACCTTCCGAGCATAGGCGTGACCACGCTCCGCTGTCTGAGAATGGTAGGCAGCCGCCGCAAGCGGCCAGTTACTGGTGCTTGCGTAGAGGGACTTCAAGAATCGTGCGGCGTAGTCGGCATTGGCCTGTGGATCGAATGCGCGCTCGATCGAATCAAAAGCGGCTGGATGATACATAAGATTGACCTGGGCACAGCCGACGTCGATGGACTTGACACCCTTTGCCTGAAAATCCCGGACAGCGGCCACGGCTTCGTCGGGTGTGGCAAAGAAGTAGCCCGTGCCGGCCACGTTGATGGTCCAGGGCCATGGAAGAACTTGCCCCGTCGTGGGGTCCGGTCGCCCACTCTCGACAAGGGCGATGCTGCGTAACAGCTGGGATGGCAACTGCATCCGCCGCTCTGCCGCGTCGATAGCGGATACGCATCGCTCACCCGGCAACGGAGCGCGCGGGGTTGGCGAAGCAGCCAAGGCAAAAGCCGGCAGCAGCAGCAGCATGGCTGCCAAGCCAAGCCGCACCGAATGACCGTATTGTTGAACCAGCTGACGCCTCGGGAAGGGATCGCAGAAAATCATGCAGGCCAACCTATCGACATTGCCCTGAGACGCAACAACACGGTTCGGTCATTGTCATGCTCGTGCGTTGGGAATGGATCGGCTTTGCTTCGTCGAAGCATGTACAGGCATCGCGGTTGATCAACCTGAATTCGCTGTGCATTACGGTACGTGTCCATAGGCCGGTCACCCCGTCCGAGTATCCGGTGCCCGTCGTCCACGCATGATGACGCGGCTTGCGAATGGCCGTTGTGGATCTGCAGTCATTCGAGCGGCTTGTTGAGTACGGGAAAATTCGCAGCGTGATTGGAGAAGTCTTCCCTCAAGAAGACGCGCCGGTGCGGACGATCCACGGCACTGTCTCGCCGGACTGACGGTTATCCTCAGTATGGGGTGCGTCCTGTCGTGGCCAAGAGGACGCTCCATGGCGGCAGGTCTTCACGGCCCGGCCCGGACAACGCTGCGAGTTCGAGCCACACCCCAAGCGTCGATCCGCGCTCCCGCCGCCCAATACAGCCTGAACCTCAAAACCGCCGTCAAGTGGCGCGCCCGGCAGATCACCGCCGATGCGCCCATGGGGCCACGGCCTTCGCCGGCTTGCCCGCAGCAATCAGATCCCTGACCGCGCGCGACCGTCCAAGACCAATCAGCCAAGGACGCCATCAACGCGCATGGGCAGCATCTAAGCTGCCTGCTCCAGCGTAGGCGCGACATCGGCCACCGTGGTCCGGTGCAGGTCGCGTGGCTGCTCCGCCGCATAGCGCCGGGCGCGATGCATGGTGGCGCGGTTGTCCCACATCACCAAATCATAGGGCCGCCAGACATGGGCATGCACGAACTCCCGCTGCGTCGCATGCTCGTTCAAATCCCGCAGCAGGGCGCGCGCCTCCGGCACCGGCATGCCGTGGATCGCTCCGGCATGAGCCGAGAGGAACAACGACAGCCGGCCCGAGCCGGGATGCCGGCGGACCAGCCGCTGCGGCACCGGGGTCCACTTCTCCCGCTCCTCCTCGGTGAAATCGGTGAAGCCGAGCACGCCACGGGAATAGATCTGGCTGTGGTCGCAAACCATGTCGCGCACCATCGCCTTGGTCTCGGCATCCAGCGCATCCCAGGCGGCGCGCATATCGGCGAACTCGGTATTGCCGCCGGCCTTGGGGATCACCCGGGCCGAGAGCAGCGAGTACTTCGCCGGCGTCGGCTTGAATGAGCTGTCGCTGTGCCACAGCATGTTGCCCAGGCTGAACAGGCGCTTGCGATCGTCCCGCGCCAATGGTTTCAGGTCCCGGTCCAGGTTGGAGATGTCGTTCACCTCCATCGCCAGGCGGCGTGCCTGGCCCTGCACGATATCGCCGGTCGCCAATTCCAGGTCGCCGAAGTGGCGGCTGAAGGCGATCTGCCGGGTATCGTCGATACGCTGGTCGCGGAACACCAGCACGGCGTAGCGGTCCATGCCGGCAGCGATGGCCGCGGCCTCGGCGCTGCCAACCGGCTCGCGCAGGTCGAGGCCGGCGACCTCACCGACGAAATCGGGCCGGGCAGCATTGGCGGGGGTGATTGACAGGACCATGGACCGGTCTCCCTGATCGGGGCTTGGCCCCGTTTCGAATTGCCGGGGCTTGGGCCCCGTTTGCATCACCAGGGCTCAGGCCCCGTTCTCGTGCGCAGCCAGACTAGCCGGCCCGGGTTGGCCTGTCAGCGGCTCGCCTTGCCCGCGGGGGTTGAACAAATATGCCCTGGCATCTGATAAGGCTATCATCCCAGGCCCGGAGTCCCGTTTGCGCCAGTCCATTCGCCGCCCGCGCCGCCTGCTCGCGTCGCTGGCCCTCCTGCTGCTGCTGGCCTCAGGCTGTGGGCCGCGTACCCTGATGATGCCGACCGATGGCAATTACGACATCGAGCGCGACGTCGCCTATGCCGCGGCAAGCCCCCGCCAGGGGCTGGACATCTACCGGCCGCGCCAGCCTGCGGCCGGGCCGCGCCCGCTGGTCGTCTATCTCTACGGCGGCCTCTGGTCCATGGGCGAGAAGGAGGAGCCGATCGCCGTTGCCCTGCCGGGCGCACTCGCCGCCCGCGGCGCCGTCGTGGTGGTGCCGAATTACCGGCTCTATCCCGAGGCGGTCTTCCCGGGCTTCATGGAGGATGCCGCGGCGGCCATCGCCTTCGCCCGCCGCAATGCCGCCGCCTACGGCGCCGATCCACGCTCCATCTTCATCGTGGGCCACTCGACCGGGGCCTATATGGCCATGCTCCTCGGCCTCGACCGCCATTATCTGCGCGATGCCGGCTTCGGCGAACCGCCGCCCGCCGGGCTGGTCGGCCTCTCCGGCGTCTACGAGCCGTGGCTTTTCGAGAACCGGGCGCTCCGGCCGATCTATGGTCCGTCGCCCGATCGCGCCGTCATCCTGCCGGTCAGCCATATCCATCCCGGCATGCCGCCGAGCCTGCTGCTGGCAGGCAGTTGGGACCTGACGGTCGATCCGGGAAATACCACCCGGCTGGCAGCCGCCATCAGGGAAGCCGACGGCGAGGCCGAGGACAAGCTCTACCGCGGCATCGGGCATATCGACATCCTGATGGCCGGCCCCTGGATGCCGAGCCTGGCTCCGACCGCGAACGACGTCGCCGCCTTCATCCGCGACCGCCATGCGGCGGCGCTGGCTCGATAAGCCAGGCTTACGGGGTCAGGCGCGGTCGGCGGGGGATGGCGCCGACCGCGCCTCGGCCGCAAGCAGCCGCACCGCCACGGCACCCAGGCCGACGGCCAGCACCAGCGGCAGGCGCAACGGCTCCCCCAGCAGCGGCACCGCGGCCAGGGCGGTGACCGGCGGCACCAGGAAGAACAAGCCGGTCACCCGCCCCGCCGCGCCGCGCGCCAGCAGCCATAGCAGCAACAGGGTCGCACCCACCGAATTGGCCAGGACGGTCCAGACGAAGGCGAACAGCAAGGCCGGGCTGCCCCAGTCGATCCCGCCGAAGCCAGCCGCCGGGGTACCGCGTTCGAGGGCCAGCCAGCAAAGCGCCATCACCACCGTGCCCGCCAGCAGTTGCACGGCGGCGGAGGGCAGGTCGGCGCCCCCGGATCCGAAGCGCTTCTGCCACAGGGCGGCCCCTGCCCCGCCCGCCAGCGCCAGCAATGCCAGGGCCGGCGTGGCGACCCCCGACCCGAAGCCGACCCGGCTGCCGGCGACCAGCGCCGCCGCAGTCAGGCCAAGGGCGGCGGCCAGGGCGCGATAACGGCTGAAACGCTCCTCCAGCACCAGGATCGCGCCGGCCGCGGTCGCAACCGGGATCAGCCCGACCACCAGCGCGGCGATCCCCGCCTCCATGCCCGCCGCCATGCCGGCATAGATCCCGGCGTAATGCGCGCCCTGCAGCAGCAGCCCGACCATGACGGCATGGCCCAGGGCAGCGCCACGCGGCCAGCGCGAACGCCGCAGCAGCGCCAGCCCGGCCAGGATGGCCGCCGCCGCGGCGAAGCGCAGCCCGGTGACGGCGAAGGGCGGGCCATGCCGGATGGCCAGGGCACCGAACAGGATGCCGGTGCTCCAGAGCGGGACAAAGACGATCGCGCCGATCCGGCCCTGCCAGGCAGCGGCGGTCACCGCCGCGAGGCGTAGCAGGCTGCGGAAAAGCG
>JAQGIA010000289.1 GCA_028291445.1 Belnapia sp. | reverse complement strand
GCCTGCTCACCGTGGCGGCGCCCCTGCTCTATCCGGCCGGGGCCTTCACCCTGGCCGGGCCGCCGCTGCAACCGCCGGGGGCGCGCTTCCTGCTCGGCACCGATGCGCTGGGGCGCGACGTGGCGGCGGGCGTCGCGCAGGGGGCGCGGACCTCGCTGCTGATCGGCATCGCGGCGGCGCTCTCGGCGGTGCTGATCGGCGCGCTGATCGGCGGCTTCGCCGGCTACTACCGCGGCGCCACCGACCTGGTGCTGATGCGGGTGACCGAGTTCTTCCAGACCATCCCGGCCTTTCTGCTGGCGATGCTGCTGGTGGTGATCCTCTCGCCCTCGATCGGCAGCGTCATCATCGCCATCGCCGCGGTCTCCTGGCCCGGCATCGCCCGGCTGGTGCGGGGCGAATTCGTGGCGCTCGGCGGGCGGGAATTCATCCTGGCCTGCGTCGGGCTGGGCGCCAGCGGGCCGCGCATCATCTTCCGCCACCTGCTGCCGAACTGCCTGTCCTCGATCGTCGCGGTCGGCTCGCTGCTGGTGGCCAGCGCCATCCTGCTGGAATCGGGGCTCGCCTTCCTCGGCCTGGGCGATCCCAACGTGATGAGCTGGGGGCTGCTGATCAGCGCCGGGCGGGTCTCGCTGCGCTCGGCCTGGTGGGTCTGCACCTTCCCCGGGATCGCCATCCTGCTGACCGTGCTCTCGATCAACCTCGTCGGCGACGGGTTGAACGAGGCCCTGAACCCGAGGCTGCGCGACCGATGAGCGACCCGATCCTCGATATCGCCGGCCTCACCATCGGCCTGCCCAAGGGGGCCGACCGGCCCTCCGCGGTGGAAGGGCTTTCCCTGCGGCTGCAACCCGGCGAGGTGACCTGCCTGATCGGCGAGAGCGGTTCCGGCAAGTCGCTGGCGGCGCGTGCCGTGCTCGGCCTGCTGCCGGCGCCGCGGGTGCGGGTGACGGCGGGCAGCATCCTGTTCCAGGGCGAGCAACTGGTCGGTGCCACCCCGGCGCAGCTCGCAAAAACCCGGGGCGCCCGGATCGGCATGATCTTCCAGGAGCCGATGACGGCGCTGAACCCGCTGCACAGCATCGGCCGGCAACTGGCGGAGGTCTTCCGCATCCACACCGATCTCGGCCGCACCGCGCGGCGGGACCGGGTGGTGCGATTGCTGGCCGACGTGCACCTGCCGGATCCGGCGCAGATCGCCCGCTCCTATCCGCACCAGCTCTCCGGCGGGCAGCGGCAGCGGGCGATGATCGCCATGGCCCTGGCGCTCGACCCCAAGCTGCTGATCGCCGACGAGCCGACCACCGCGCTCGATGTCACCACCCAGGCGCAGATCCTCCACCTGATCCGCGAATTGCAGCGCGAGCACGGCACGGCGGTGCTGTTCATCACCCATGATTTCGGCGTGGTGGCGGATATCGCCGACCAGGTGGCGGTGCTCCAGCGTGGCAAGCTGGTTGAGGCCGGGACGCGCGACGCGGTGCTGAACGCGCCGGAGCATCCCTATACCCAGGCGCTGCTCGCCGCGGTGCCGCGGCTGGCGGTGCCGGTGCGGCCGCGCCAGGCGCCGGGGGTGACGATGCTGGAGAGCATCAAGGCCCGCAAAGCCTATGCCGCCAAGGGCATCTTCCGGCGCGGCCGGGCGACCGTCGCGCTGGACGGGGTCGATATCGTGCTGCGGCGGGGGGAGACGCTGGGGTTGGTCGGCGAATCCGGGTCGGGCAAATCCACCCTGGCGCGGGCCATGACCCGGCTGCTGAGCATCGACAGCGGCGACATCATCCTCGACGGCGACGACATCACCCGCATCCCGCAGCGGCTGATGCGGCCGCACCGGCGGAAGATCCAGATGGTCTTCCAGGACCCCTACGCCTCGCTCGACCCGCGCCAGACGGTGGCCGACATCATCGCCGAGGGGCCGGTCATCCATGGCCTGCCGCCGGCCGAGGCGCGGGCGCGGGCGCGGACCCTGCTGGGGCTGGTAGGGCTCGACCCCTCGGCGGCGGATCGCTACCCGCATGAGTTCAGCGGCGGGCAGCGCCAGCGCATCGGCATCGCCCGGGCGCTGGCGCTGGAGCCGGCCATATTGGTGGCGGACGAACCCGTTTCGGCGCTGGATGTCTCGGTGCAGGCCCAGGTGCTGGCCCTGCTGGCGGATATCAAGGCGAAGCTGCAACTCTCGCTGCTGTTCGTGACGCACGACCTGCGGGTCGCCTTGCAGATCTGCGACCGCATCGCGGTGATGCGGCATGGTGCCATCGTCGAGCTGGGCGATACGGCGACGATCTTCGCCGCGCCGAAGCACCCCTATACCAAGGCGCTGTTCGACGCGGTGCCGGGGGCGGCCTGGAGCCAGGCCCTGCCCGCCGCCCCACCCCTACCTTTGGCCATCCCTAGTTCTGCGGCACTTCCAGCCGGCTGAGGATGGGCTTCCAGCGGGCCGCCTCGCTGGCCAGGAAGCGGCCGAATTCCTCCGCCGTGCCGCCGACCGGGAATTGCCCGTCGTTGGTCAGCCGGTCGCGGATGCGGGTATCCTGCAAGGCCCGCACCGCGGCGGCGTTCAACTGGTCCAGCGCGGCCGGCGGCGTGCGGGCGGGGGCCAGCAGGCCGAACCAGCTTTCCGCGACCAGGCCGGGCGAGCCCTCGGCGAAGGTCGGCACATCCGGGGTCGAGGCGACGCGCTGCGCGCTGGTCCAGCCGAGGATGCGGCCCTGGCCGTTGCGGACCACCGGCAGGGCGGTGCTGCCGGCGACCACCAGCAGGTCGAGGTTGCCGGCCAGGAAGTCGTTCAGCTGCGCCGCGTCGCCCCGGTAGGTCACGTCCTGCATGGTGATGCCCAGCCGTTCCAGCACCATCAGCATCGCGACATTGGTCAGGGTGGTGGGGCCATTGGTGCCGTAGGTGACCTGTCCCGGCCTGGCCTTCGCCGCGGCCACCATGGCGGCGATGTCGGCCGGGCCGTCGTTCCGGGCGATGACCGCGAAGGGGAAGGTCGAGGCCAGGGTGATCGGGGCGAAATCCTCCAGCTTGTACGGCAGGCTGCGGTAGATCACCGGGTTGATGGTGAGCGTGGTGCCGGCCGCCATCAGGATGGTGTGGCCATCGGGCGCCGCGCGGGCGGCGTATTCGGCGCCGATGATGGTATTGCCGCCGGGCCGGTTGTCCACCTGCACCGGCTTGCCCAATGCCTCGGTCATCCGCTCGGCCATCAGCCGGGTCAGCACGTCGGTGCTGCCGCCGGCGGCGAAGGGCACCACCACCGAGATCGGGCGATTGGGGAAGGCCGGGGCTTGGGCGGAGGCCGGGGCTTGGGCGAAGGCCGGGGCTTGGGCGAAGGCGGGGCGGGCGGCGAGCAGCGAGGCGGCCAGGCTGGCATGCAGGCCGCGGCGGGTGGCAATGATCATGGAATCCTCATTCTTGGACATCGAAGGCGTGGCTTAAACATCGAAGGCTTGGCGCCGGGGGATGCGACGGTGTCCTACAGCCGGAGCCGATCCTTGTCCCCGGTGGAAAGGCCCCGGTCGAAAGCCCGGCCGCGCGGGGTCCGGCCGAGAAATCCCCCCGTCACGCCGCCGACCAGCCGCCATCCATCGGCAGCACCGCGCCGGTGATGTCCCGACCGGCCGGGCCGCAGAGCAGCGCCACCATGGCGGCGATCGCCGTGGCCTCGACGAAGCGCCCGGTCGGCTGCTTGCCGGCGAGGAAGCGGGCTTCCGCCGTCGCCCGGTCGGTGCCCTCGGCAGCCATCGCGGCACGGATGCGGCCATCGATATTGGGCGTCAGGGTGGAGCCGGGGCAGAGCGCGTTGCAGGTGATGCCGCTCTCGGCCGTCTCCAGCGCCACGCCGCGGGTCAGCCCGATCAGCGCGGTCTTGGTGGTGACGTAGCCGATCCGCCCGGGAGCGCCGACCAGGCCGTAGATCGAGGCCATGTTGACGATCCGGCCCCAGCCGCGCTGGCGCATCCCGGGCAGCGCCAGGCGGATGAGATGGAAGGCGGCGGAGAGGTTGACCGCCAGATCCTGGTCCCAATCCGCCGGCACCGTTGCCTCCACCGGGCCGAAATGGCGGGAGGCGGCATTGTTCACCAGGATGTCGATGGGACCGGCCGCGGCCATCATGGCGCCGATGGCGGCCGGGTCGGCCAGCTCGGCCGGCTGGTAGCGGACCGCGACGCCATGCCGGGACGCGAGATCGGCCACCACCGGTGCGGCCTCCGCCGGGGTGGCGAGCCCGTGCAGGACCAGCGCGGCCCCGGCCTCGGCCAGCGCCTCCGCCACCGCCAGGCCGATGCCGCCGGTCGAGCCGGTGACCAGCGCGACGCGCCCCCGCAGATTTTGTGTCATGCCATGCTTCCCCCTGGTGCCGCCCGAGGATAGCCGAGCGGCGCTTGTCCGGGCAGCGCCAGGGGATATCGACGCAGCACAGCGGCAAGGGGATACCGAGGCCGTGCGGCGCAGGGGGGGGTAGCGACGCCACGCGTCGCCAAGGCATATCGACGCCGCGCAGCGGTAGGGATATCGACGCCGCAAGCAATTCGGGGAGGGCAGGATGGACCATCGCGCCATGGGCGCCGCCCAGCGGCTGGGCAGCTTCGTCGCGGAAGCGGATTGGGCGGCCATCCCAGCCGGGCTGCGGCATGAGGCGAAGCGATCCATCCTCAACCACCTGGGTTGCGCGCTGGGCGTGGCGCGGGATCCGGCGGTGCTGACGGCGCTACGGGTGATGCAGGGTTTCGCCGGGGCGCCGGTGGCGACGGTGGTCGGCCAGGGGATGCGGCTCGACCCGATGAGCGCCGCCTTCGTCAATGCCATCGCCGGCAATCTGCTGGATTACGACGATACCCATCTGAACACCGTGATCCACCCGGCCGCGCCGGTGGTGCCGGCGGTCCTCGCCCTGGCGGAGCAGCGCGGGCTTTCCGGCGCCGCCGTGCTGGCCGGTTTCCTGCTGGGGGGCGAGGTGGAATGCCGGATCGGCAATGCCGTCTCGCCCGGGCATTATGCCCGCGGCTGGCACATCACCTCCACCTGCGGCGCCTTCGGGGCCGCGGCGGGCTGCGCCCGGCTGCTGGGGTTAACCGCCGCCCAGGCCGGCCATGCCATCGGCATCGCCGCCAGCCAGGCAGCGGGCATCGTCGAGATCCTGCCGACGGGCGCGAAGAACGTCGGCGTCGGCAATGCTGCGCGGCACGGCATGCTGGCGGCGCTGCTGGCCGAGCAAGGCTACGAGGCCGCGCCGATGGCGATCGAGGGGCCGCTCGGCTGGGCCCGGGCGACCGGCGACGCGCCGGATCTGGCGGCCATCACCGAGGGGCTGGGGGAGCGCTGGGAGATCGGGCGGGCCACCTACAAGCCCTATCCGGCCGGCATCGTCTTCCATGCGGTGATCGATGCCTGCCTGGAGCTGCGCGCGGCATTGGAGGTGCCGCCGGAAGCGAT
>JAQGIA010000287.1 GCA_028291445.1 Belnapia sp. | reverse complement strand
GGGATTGCCCGTACCGCCAAACCCGTCCGGCCCATGGCTGGCCTGCGCCTGGTGGATACCATCCGCATGGACGCCGGGCGTCCCGGGGTTTATGCCGCGCGGAATTCGCGGAGCGCCCCCATGACCGACATCGTTCCCATCCGCCGCGCCTTGCTCTCCGTCTCGGACAAGACCGGGCTGGTCGAATTCGGCCGCTTCCTGGCTGGCCGTGGGGTGGAGATCCTTTCCACCGGCGGCACCGCCCGCGCCCTGCGGGAGGCCGGGGTGCCGGTGAAGGATGTGAGCGAGCATACCGGCTTCCCCGAAATCCTGGATGGGCGGGTGAAGACCCTGGTGCCGCAGGTGCATGGCGGGCTGCTCGGCCGGCGCGACCTGGCGGAGCACCAGGCGCAGATGGCCGAGCATGGGATCGCGCCGATCGACCTGGTGGTGGTGAACCTCTATCCCTTCGAGGCGACGGTGGCGCAGGGCGCGGCCTTCGACGACTGCATCGAGAACATCGACATCGGCGGCCCGGCGATGATCCGCAGCGCAGCGAAGAACCATGCCCATGTGGTGGTGCTGACCGAGCCGGCGCAGCTGGCCGAGGTGGTCGCCGAGATCGAGGCGCATGGCGGCACCACCCTGGCGTTGCGGCGGCGCTGCGCGGCGGCGGCCTATGCCAGGACGGCGGCCTATGACGCGGCGATCTCCGGCTGGTTCGCCGGGCAGCTCGGCGAGGCCTTCCCGCCGCGGCTGGCCTTCGCCGGGGTGCTGAAGCAGACCCTGCGCTACGGCGAGAACCCGCACCAGCAGGCCGGCTTCTACCTGGACGGCACGGCACGGCGCGGCATCGCCACCGCGACCCAGGTGCAGGGCAAGGAGCTGTCCTACAACAACCTGAACGATACCGATGCGGCGGTGGAGGCCTGCGCCGAATTCGACGCCCCGGCCATCGTCATCGTCAAGCACGCCAACCCCTGCGGCATCGCCATCGGGGACGATCTGGCCGGCGCCTGGGACCGGGCCTTGCTGTGCGACCCGGTTTCGGCCTTCGGCGGCATCGTCGCGGCCAACCGGGTGCTGGATGCCGCGGCGGCGCGGAAGATCACCGCGATCTTCACCGAGGTCGTCGTGGCGCCCGATGCGGACGAGGAAGCCAAGGCGATCTTCGCCCGCAAGAAGAACCTGCGGCTGTTGCTGACCGGCGGCATGCCGGACCCGGCGGCGCCGGGCCTGACCTTCCGCAGCGTCGCGGGCGGCTTCCTGGCGCAGTCGCGCGATGCCGGGCGGATCGAGGCGGCGGGGCTGCGGGTGGTGACGCAGCGGGCGCCGACCGACCGCGAGATGGCGGATCTGATCTTCGCCTTCCGGGTCTGCAAGCATGTGAAGTCGAATGCCATCGTCTATGCCAAGGATTTGGCGACGGTCGGCATCGGCGCCGGGCAGATGAACCGGGTGGAAAGCAGCCGGATCGCCGCCTGGAAGTCCGAAGCCGCGGCCAAGGCGGCGGGGCTGGAGGCGCCGCTGGCGGTGGGCAGCGTGGTGGCCTCCGACGCCTTCTTCCCCTTCGCCGATGGGCTGGAGACGGCGGCGGCGGCGGGCGCGACGGCGGTGATCCAGCCGGGTGGCTCGATGCGCGACCCGGAGGTGATCGCCGCCGCCGATGCGGCGGGGCTCGCCATGGTCTTCACCGGCATGCGGCATTTCCGGCACTGATGGGATGGCGATGGACGAGCTGATCGCCGGCTACCGCCGCTTCCGCGAGGATACCTGGCCGCGTGAGAAGGCGCGGTTCGAGGCGCTGGCGGCGCTGGGGCAGAGCCCCAGGACCATGGTCATCGCCTGCTCGGACAGCCGGGTGGACCCGCAGATGATCTTCTCGGCCGCGCCCGGGGAGCTGTTCGTGGTGCGGAACGTGGCCAATCTCGTGCCGCCCTACATGCCCGATGCCGCCTTCCACGGCACCAGCGCCTGCCTGGAATTCGCCGTCCGGGTGCTGCAGGTGGAGAAGGTGGTGGTGCTGGGCCATGCGCTCTGCGGCGGCGTGCGGGCGTTGCTGGAAGGCGCGCCGCCGGAGGCGCGGGATTTCGTCGCCGGCTGGATGAGCATCGCCCAGGCAGCACGGGAAAAGGCGCTGCGCTGCGACCCGGTGGACCGGCAGGAGGCCGGGGAGCATGAGGCGATGCGGATCACGCTGCGCAACCTGATGACTTTCCCCTGGGTGGCCGAGGCGGTGGCGGCGGGACGGCTGACCCTGTATGGCGCGCATTTCGGGGTGGCGACGGGCAAGCTGGTGCTGCTGGGCGAGGATGGGGTGTTCCGCCCGGCATGACGACGGGATCGTTACGATGCTTGCAGGGCGGTCGGGCAGGTCCCAGTATCGGGGCATGAGGAAAGTCGCCGTACTACCCCGCATCCAGCGTCAGGCCCCCAAGCCTCTGGCCAAGCAGCTGGTAGCTGTCCGGCAGGCGGCGCAGAAGTCGGTGCATGCGACCCGCTCGGCCATCCTGCGCGCCGTCCGGGCCGTGGCGGCCGACCGCTCCCTTTCGGGTGCCTGATCGCGCGGCTCGCCTGTCTGTCGGCGAAACCAGTGTCTTCCTGAACTGCCCCTTTGACGAGAATTAAGGGCGATCTTTGAGGCGCTGGTCTTC
>JAQGIA010000647.1 GCA_028291445.1 Belnapia sp. | reverse complement strand
AGCATCGACCAGCCGCCCGCCGTCCTCGGCGGCATGATCGGCGGCGCGCTGGTCGGTACCTTCCTCGGCATCCTGCTCGCCTATGGCATGATGGGCCCGATGGCCGCCCGGCTGAAAGGCGTGGTCGAGGAGGATTGCAAATTCTACGAGGTGATCCGCGCCGTCATCGTCTCCCACCTGCATGGGCTGGCGCCGCAGGTCGCGGTGGAGGCCGGCCGCAAGTCCGCCCCCAGCCATTCCATGCCCAGCTTCCAGGAATTGGAGGTCGCCTTGCAGGAAATCCAGATCGCTTGACGCAGCGGCGGCGGCCCGGCACGCCACGGGGATGGAAACCCCGCCCTTCCCCCATTCGGACTCGCCCTACCACAGCCACCTCGGCATCGCCGTCGCCGAATGGCGCGACGGCTACGCGAAGCTCGTCTGCACCACGGTGGCGCACCACGCCAATCGCTCCGGCATCGTCCATGGCGGCGTTCTGCTCTCGATGATCGACCAGGCTGCCGCCTTCGCCGGCCTGTTCTGCCCCTTCCCCGACCGGGTGCGCCGCGCGGTGACGCTCGACCTCGATTGCCGCTTCACCGGCCAGGCCCGCATCGGCCTCCGCCTCACCGCCGAGGGCAAGGTCATGACCGCCGGCCGCAACGTCTTCTTCGCCCGCACCGAGGTCTTCGACGAGGCCGGCACGCTGGTCGCCTTCGGCGCCTCCACCCACCGCTACCGCGCCGGCAGCGGCGACCTCATGGGCGTCCCGCTGGAAAGCTGACCCCCATGCCGATAGGCTCCGCCAAAACCGGAGGAGCCGCCCATGCCACCCGCCATCGCCCCGGATATCCTCGCCCCGGACGTTTTCAACTGCGGCCTCACCTGGGCCGGCCGCGACCTGCCCGCCAGCGCCGGGCTGCTGCCGATCGACGCCGCGGCGGCGGCCGAGCTGGACCAGGTCGCGGCACTGCTGGCCGACAACCCGCTGCCGCTGCTGACGCTCGACCCGCGCGATTTCGCACTCCCGGCCTGCGCCGCGCTGATGCGCGAGGCTGGTCGGATGCTGGCCGAGGGGCCCGGCTTCGTCATCCTCGACCGCCTGCCGGTGGCACGCCTGGGCAAGGACGCCACCACCGCGCTCGGCTGGCTGCTCTGCCGCCTGCTCGGCCGCCCGGTCGCGCAGAAATGGGACGGCACCATGGTCTATGGCGTGCGCGACCAGGGCCAGCCGCCCGGCAACGGGGTGCGGCCGGACATCACCAACGCCGAGCAGAACTTCCACGTCGACAACAGCTACAACATCCGGCCGCCCGACCATGTCGCGTTGATCTGCCTGCAGACCGCGCAATCCGGCGGCGTCAGCGGCCTGGTCAGCTTCCGCGCCGCGCATAACGCCATGCGCCGGCGCCACCCGGCGCTGCTGCCGCGGCTCTACCGCCCCTATGTCTTCGACCGCCAGCGCGAGCACGCGCCGGGCGATGCCATGACCCATCGCGCGCCGCTGCTCGAATGGCGGGACGGCCGGCTGCTCGGCCGCATCTCTCGCTTCCAGATCGTCAATGGCCAGGCGCTGGCGGGCGAGGCGCTGGACGCCGAGGGCCAGGATGCGCTGGATGCCTTCAACGCCATCCTGGAGGATGCGGCGCTGCGCTTCGACTTCCACTTCCAACCGGGCCAGATGCAGATCGTCGCCAACCGGGCGCTCGGCCACAAGCGCACCGGCTTCGTCGATTGGCCGGAGCCGGAACGCAAGCGGCATCTGGTCCGGCTCTGGCTGCGCGACGGCGGCCGGCCCTTCTACAACGGCTAGGCCGGCATCGGCGTCGCTGGCCGCGGCTTATGGGCCTCGCCTGTTGCCATGCCGAATGATGCCGCCGCCGGCGGTCATGCCTGGGGTCGCACCGTCCTTTACTGCTTGAGCACCGCGGTGGCGGCATCCGACCCGGCGAGGATCTCGATGCAGCGGGCCATGTCCACCGGCCGCAGCCCACCCGGCCGGCTCTCGCCGGCGGCGATCGTCGCCATCCGCACGGCCAGGGATTGGGTGTTCTGCTCGTAGTGCAGCGCCCCGCCGAGGCGGCGCCCGGCCAGCTCCATCGCCCGCAGCTGGCGCGCCGCGGTTTCCATCGCCGTCACCTCGGCATCCTGCACCACCTCCGCACCGCGCAGCCGCTCCACCGGCAGCAGCATATGCTGCTGCAGGGTGACCATGTAGCTGGCGCGGAAGGCTGCCTCGGCCAGTTGCCGGCAGGCCAGCAGGCGCCGCTGCCGTACTCCGGTCACCAGCGGGCAGCGCGCCAGATCCTCCAGCCGGTCCGCCAGCGCGACCGCCGCCTCGGCGGCCCGCTGCGGGTTGAGTTTGTCGAAGGGCGGTGGCGGCTCGGCCATGACCGCATCCAGGGCCTGTAGCGCGATCTTCTGCATCTGCGGATGCAGCGCGGTCGCCATCTGGGCCACCCGTCCCGGCGCCGCGGCGCGCAGCAGCAGGGTGGCCAGGACGGCGGCCAGCGCTTCCGGCCCGGCCGGCAGGATCGCCTCCAGCGCCGCCTGGACCAGCGGCTCCGGCGGGCCATGCTCTGCATCGGCGACGGCGGCCCAGACCACCGGCCCCACCGCCCAGACCGCCCGGCAGACCCCGGCGATCCCTGGATAATCCCGCGCCGATATTCCGCAATCCGCCCAGCCGGGCGGCGCCTGCTCGGGCAGCAACGCGGCCGCGGCGGGCCAGACGGCCGCGCCGAGACGGGTGATCTCGTCGGTCGAATGGGTGGTGAAGGCCTGCGTCGCCATGGCGGTCGCATCGCCCGCGGCGCCCATCGCCCGCTGCACCGTATCGGCCAGCAGCCGCAGCACGTTGCGCGGCATCCGGCCCTCACCGCGGGTCCAGTCGGCCGGCAGGACGATGGCGCCGTCCAGCGGCAGGAACAGCAGGCGGGAAAAGCGCAGCCGCCGCACCGTATCGAGGCCACGCAGCCGCGGCCTGACCGGATCGAGGATGCGGTTCAGCTCCCCCCGGTCGACCAGCCCATCGAGGAAGGCGACGATCCGGCTGACCGCGACGTCATCGGCCGCGGCCGTCGCCATGCCCAGCGCGCGGACCTCGCGCAGCGGATGGGCGGACGGCGGATGGGTGGGCGGCGTGGCGGTCATGCGTTGGCGGCCCGCAGCATCTCGTTGCGGGCGATGAGGTCGAGCATGCGCCCGGTCATCCAATCCTGGTTCGGCTGCATCACCCGGCGCCAGGTGCCGAGGGTGGTATGCAGCGCCTCCGTCTCGGCGCTGGCATCGAGGCGCAGCCAATCGCCCGCCTCGGCGGGCAGGATCGGCACCATCGTCGCCATGGCCATCACCGCGCCGTGCCGCCGGCTGTGGTCGGCGGTACGCCAGAGCCCACAGATCATCGCCCAGCCATCGAGCAGCCATTCCGGCCGGATGGTGCATTCCTGCACCGCGGCGGACCGGCCGCAGCGCCACTGCCCCAGCAGGGCCGGCAGGTCCTCGAGCGGCGCCAGCGCCTCCGCCAGGGCCAGCCGGCAGCAGCGCAGCGTCAGCCTGGCACTCTGGCAGATCAGCCGCACGCATTGCCGTTCCAGCCCTTCCTCCGGCGCCGACCCGGCCCAGCCGACGAGGTCCTGCGTCAGCCGGCCGATCTCGACGAGCAGCGCCGGGATGGCGGCCTTGGTCGGGTTGCGTGGCAGCCCGCACAGCGGGAAGGCTTCGGCGACCTCGGCCAGCGCCTCGAAGGCGGCCATGGCCGAGGGCTGCCCGCCCGATTCGAGGGCCACCAGGACCGCCCGGGCCCGCTGCTCCAGCCGGCGCGGCGAATCCGCCTCGGGCGGCGGGCCGGCGATGCCGCGCCGCTCGCCCTGGCGGACCAGCTCCAGCAGCAGATGGTAGTGGGTACGGGTCCGCGCCTGCAGATCCTCGGCGACGACCGCTTCGGCGGCCCGTGCGGCGGCGCGTCCGGCGAAGCCGGCGATGGCGACCTGGCGCGCCGCGTCGCGCACCGTGCGCGGGACCAGCGGGGTCAGCTTGGCGATCCCGGTCCAGAGCGCCCGGTCGTGCAGGGTCGGCGTGCAGACGTCGGGCAGCGCCGACCAGGGCAGGATATAGGCGTAATCCTTGCCCGTCGGATTGATCAGCGCGAGTTCCGCCAGGCCGCGGTCGCCGGGGCGGATCCGCCCGCCCATCAGATGCGGCGTGGTGAAGGGCACCGCCAGGCCCCGCTGCAGGAAGGTGACCGGGCGATACTGGCCCGTGGCGAATCTGGCGGCGTTGTCGGCGGCGTGGCTGCTGGGCATCGCCGCAGGATTCATGCTTCTCCTGAAAGAAGCGTTATGACGCCGGCCTATTCGGCGCGCAGCGCCGCCCGCCGCGCGGCATGCCCGGCCGGATCGGTCAGCGCGCCGAGCCGGGTCGCAGCCAGTGTGGCGAAGCGGTGCAGCAGGGCACGCCGCCGGGCCGGCGCCAGCGGATGCGCCGGGGCATCCCGCAGCAGCGCCGCCTCGGTGCCATCGGCCACCAGCAGGCCGGCATCCTCGGGCAGCAGCGCCGCCGGAAAGCCGAGGTCCACCGCGAAATACAGCCGGTCGCAATACTCCCGGTACTCCGGCCACTTGCCGTCCGAGAGGAAGTCACGGGCGCAGGACTTCACCTCGATGATGGCGAAGCCGCCATCCGGGAGCAGCGCCAGCAGATCGGCCCGCCGGCCGTTGGGCAAGGGCATCTCCGCCACCGCCACCCAGCCGCGCAGCGCGCAGTACCGGCTGGCGGCCAGGCAGACCGCCGCCGTGAGGACCGCTGGTCGAACCGCCGGTGACGCCTGCGTTACGAGACACATAGCCACGATAATCCATCCTTGCCGTTGCCGGATTGTGGCAACCCCGCTGCCGACCTGCGATTGTCGCCCAGGGTACATTCCTAAGCATGATTGCAACACGCTTCGCCGTTGGGCTTCATATCCTTGTCCTGGTCGCCAGCGACCCGCCGGGAGAGGCAACCAGCATCCGGCTGGCCAGCAGCATCGGGACCAATCCGGTGGTGGTCCGCCGGCTGTCCGGGCTGCTTTTCCGTGCCGGGCTGATCGTGGTGCAGCGCGGTCCCGGCGGCGCCCGCCTGGCCCGCCCGGCGGCGGCGATCAGCCTGCGCGACGTCTGGCGGGCGATCAACCCGGAGCGGGAGAAGCTGATGCGGGTGCATGGCCGGACCAACCCGGAATGCCTGCTCGGCCGGCGCGTCCCCGACGTGCTGCGCCGCCGCCTCGACGCCGCCGAGGCGGCCATGCTCGACAACCTGGCCGTCACCACCCTGGCCGAGCTGGTGGACCAGGTGCGGGCCGCGCCCTGAGCCGCGCCGCTGGAAACCCGATCATGGTCCAGCTTGCCGTTTGTCGCGTGATCCACGCCCTTCGGCGATGCCGCCTCGGACGATGACGTTTTAGGCCAGCAGCTTGTCGATCGACCGGGCCAGCCGAACATCCCGCTGCGAGAGCCCGCCGGCATCATGCGTGCTGAGCAGGATATCGACGCGATTCCACACATTGGACCATTCGGGGTGGTGGTCCTGCGCCTCCGCCAGCAGCGCGACCCGCGCCATGAAACCCCAGGCGGCGGAGAAATCGGCGAATTCGAAGCGGCGGCGGATCGCATCCCGCCCTTCCGCCATGGCCCAGCCCGGCAGTGCCGTGGCCAGCGCCGCGCGCCCTGCCGCATCCAGCTTATCGACCATTACCCGTCTCCTTCCTGCTTGACGCGGCATCGCAAGCGGCATTCGGTGCGCGGCATGCGCCATACCACCCCACCCAGCCTGGACGATATCCTGGAGATGGCCGAGCAGGCCTTCGCCGCAATCCCCAAGCCGCTGCGCGACCTGGTGCGCGGCACCGCCATCGTCGTCGAGGATATCCCGGATGACGAGACGCTGGAGGAAATGGGGATCGAAACGCCCTGGGAGCTGACCGGCCTCTACCGCGGCACGCCGCTGACCCAGAAAAGCGTCGCCGACGTGCCGCTGGAGCCCGATACCATCCTGCTGTTCCGCGAGCCCATCCTGCTGGAATGGGTGGAGACCGGAGAGGAGCTGTTCAAGCTGGTCCGCAACGTGCTGATCCACGAGATCGGCCATCACTTCGGCCTGTCGGATGCCGATATCGACCGGCTGGAGAACGAGGGCTGACGGTTGATCGTCCAGGACGGACGCCGGTCGACCTGCACCGCGCGATGAAACGATAGCCGGGACCTTGATCCAGGCGGCGGCCGAGGGCCACCCGCCGGCACTTTCGGGACGGGCCTCGCAGCTACCGCATCCCCGCGGCCACGATCGCCGCCGGCACCGCCGCGCCCATCGCCGCCTGGATCACCGCCGTCGATGCGACACCCGCCACCACCCAACCGCCGTCCGGCCCGCGCAGCAGCAGCGGCGCGCCGCTGACGCCGCGGGTCCCGGCGCAATCATGCACCAGCATGCCGCCGGCGAAGCCCAGGAACCGGCATGTGGTATCGGCCAGGACCACCTCGCGCCGATCCTGCTGGTAGCCGCCGAGCGCCAGCGGCGTGCGTGGTTCCGGGTAGCGGCCCAGCAGCGGCAGCACCCGGTCCGGGGTGCCGAGCGGCACGCCGAGCGTCAGCACCGCCCAATCCGCCGCTGCCGGCCCACCGCCGCCTGGAAGGTAGCCGCTGCCGGTCCGGTAGGCGGTCACCTGGGCATGGCCACGGTGGCTGCCGCGGTCGTAGCCCAGCAGGAAATGGATGCTGCCCGGCTGCACCAGCGCCCTGGTCCGCGGCGCCACCAGGCAATGCGCCGCGGTCAGCACCTGGCTCGGGCCGATCAAGGTGCCGGTGCAGCTGGTGCCCAGCTCGGTCTGCACCCGCCCGATCCCCCGCCAGGGCGCCGCCGCCAAATCCACCGGGCGGCGCGGATCCGCGGTACCCAGCCCCGGCAGCACCGAGTGCGGGATGACCGGCTGCTGCGCCCCAGGCTGCTGCGTCCCAGGCTGCTGCGCCTCGGCGGCATCCGGGGCGAGACCCGGCAGCAGCAGCAGCGCGGCGGCGAGGCGCTTCAGTGGGCCACGGCCGGGCCACGCGCACCGGCCCCCATCACATGCAGCATCACCTGCACCTCCCCGGCGCGTTCGAAGCGCAGGGTCAGCGGCACTTCGCCGCCTTGGCGCAGCGCCTCGGTCAGTCCGATCAGCATCACATGCAGCCCGCCCGGTTGCAGGGTGACGGTCTGGCCGGGCGGCAGCGGGATGCCATCGACCGGACGCATCCGCATCACCTCGCCGTCGCGGACATGGGCGTGCAACTCGACCTTCCGCGCCGCCGGCGAGGCGGCCGAGACAAGCCGGTCCGGCTCGCCACCGGCATTATGGATGGTCAGGAAGCCGGCCCCGGTGCCATTGGCACCAGCGGCGCGCGACCAGGGCTGGGTGACGGCGATATCGCCGGCCTGGCCATCATGCGCCATGGCGGCGGCGACGGGGGCAAAAGCCAGCAGCCCGAGCAGGCTGCGGCGGATCAACAGGGTCATGGGTCGGTCCTCAACGGGCGGCCTGGCGCGCGGGCCAGATCGCCAGGGGTTCGGGAAGCCGGGCCTCGATGCGGCCGGCGAGGCGGGCGAGGCGGATCGCCTCCTGAGCGCCCGCCTCCGGGTCGCCGGTGTCGCAGGCGGCTTCGGCCAGGGCGGTGGCGCGAGTGATGGCGCTGGCCTCGGTGGCCGTCGCCTGCGGCGCCAGGGCGTGCAGCAGCGCCAGCGCCGGATCGAGCGCGGCGCGGCAGACCAGAGTGAGCTGGCTGTTCAGGTAGTCCGTGTCGCAGGCACGGGCCAGCGGCGGGGCGAGGACCAGCAGGCTGGCCAGCAGGGCGACCCGCATCTCAGTTGGCTCCGTCACGGCCGCGCGCCGGCAGCAGCCGAAGCGAGGGGGCCGGCATCCGGTAGTCGGTGATGCGGCGGCCGGGCGCCGGAATTTCGACCCAGGCGGCGGTGGCGCCACCGGTGCAGTCCTGCGTCACCGGCAGATACAGCGTCTCACCCGGTGTTTCCGGCAGCCGCAGCATAACGATGAATTCCTCGTAGTACTCATCCGGCAGCGGGCCGCCGGACCAGGCGATCTCGGCGACGGTCTCGGTCAGCATGCCGCCATGGCCGTTCGGGACCGGCACCTCCAGCGGGCGGCGGGTGATGGCCAGGGTCCAGCCCGGCTTGGGCATCGGGCGGGCCGAGAGCACCCCCTCCGGCAGGCGAAGGGTCAGGCGCTCCGTCGCGGCGCCGGCGCAGCCATGCGGCACGCGGAAGGCGGTGCGGACATAGGCGCCGGCGGCGGCCTGGGGCGGATCCAGGGTGACATGCGCCTGGGCGGCGGTGAAGGCGGGGGGGGCGAGCAGGCAGCCGCCCAGCAGGGCGGCAGGAAGGTTCAGGCGCATCGGACTCTCCGGGAGACGACGAGGAAGCGACGGCCGGGTCCGGCCGCGCGAGACGTGTCAGGAGAGGACGGGTGGAGCCCTGGCCCCGCTGGGCGGGCCGCGAATGCCCGGCGGCAAGCGGTCGGGCGTGGCGGCGGCGGCCAGCCGGGCAATGGCGATCCAGGCCGGCACCGGCAGCGGCGGGAGGTCGAGCCCGGCGCCCTGCGGCAGGGCGTGGCAGACCAGGCAGGCACCGACATGACCCAGGCCGGGCGGCTCGGCCGGGGTGCCGTCCGGCGCGGCATGGATGGTGCGCAATCCCTCGGCCGTGCAGATCTCGACCGCGACCACGCCACGCCCGGCCTCCATCCCGGCGCCCAGGCATAGCGCCGGCGCCAGCACGGTCTGCACCAGCAGGACCACGGCGATGAGGCGCAGCACAGGAGCGAGCCAGGGGGCGGACAAATTCACCCGGCGACCCTAGTCAGGCCAAGGGCTGGCGGCAAGCCGAGGTCGTATTCCACCTCGGGCACGTAGAAGGCCTGCTGCTTGCCCAGCAGCGAGGAGAACAGGGTGAAATGCTCCACCAGCACCGGCGGAGCGCGGAACAGGTTATGCGCCTGGACAAAGGCGATGAGCTTGTCCGGTGGGGCGCGTTCGGTCCGCGCCAGGGTGACATGCGGGGCGAAGCGCTTGCGCTCCGGCTCCAGCCCCAACCGTTGCAGCGCGGTCTCCACCTTGGCTTGCAGGAAGGCCAGCGCCTCGGTTTTCTCGACCCCGACCCAGAGGGCGCTGATTCGCCCGGCCTTCTCGAAGGTGCCGAGGCCGCGCAGCGACAGCTCGAAGGGCCGGGCGCGGATATGGGCCAGG
>JAQGIA010000278.1 GCA_028291445.1 Belnapia sp. | reverse complement strand
GGCGGACAGCACCATACGCTCGGGCGAGGAGGTTCGCGCGGCGCTCGGCCTGCCCTGCCTGGCGCTGGTGTCGATGCTGTAGCGCGGCCTGCTGGGGCGGCACAAGGTCGAGGACTACGTCGTCCGCAAGCCGCTCAGCCCCTTCTCCGAGAGCATGCGCACCCTGCGCGCCTCGCTCTGGCTGGGGACCGAGCCGCCGCGCGTCGTGGTGGTCACCGCCGCCCGGCCGGGCGAGGGCAAGACCACCACCTCGGTCGCGCTGGCCCGTTCGGCGGCGATGAACGGCGAGCGCGTGCTGCTGATCGACTGCGACGTGCGCCAGCCCTCGGTGGGCCGGGTGTTCCGCTGCGAAGGCGCCGCGGGCGTGACCGACCTGCTGCTCGGCCAGGCGTTGCTGGAGCGGATCATCCGGCGCGACCATCTCTCCTCGCTGGACTACATCCCGGCGGGCGCGGCGGAGATCCATTCGCTCGGCCTGTTCATGTCGGAAGCCATGGCCGGGCTGCTCGACCGGGTGCGGCGCGACTACGACCTGATCATCCTGGACGCGCCGCCGGCGCTCGCCATGGCGGATGCCCGGGTCGTTGCGCGCCTTGCCGACGCGACCTTGCTCTGCGTCAAGTGGCGCGATACTCCACGTTCGGTTGTGCGCAACTCCCTCGGCCTGCTCGAGGAAGCGCATGCCCGGGTCGTGGGCGCCGCGCTGACGCAGGTGGACGCCAAGGTGCATGGCCGGTCCGGCTATGCGGATGCCGAGGTCTACCATCCCCGCTACGGCGGCTATTTCCGGGAGTAGCCGCGCTGATGACTGGTCGGTTTCTGGTGACGGGTGGCGCCGGCTATGTCGGCAGCCACGTGGTGCGGGCCCTGGTGGCCCGGGGCGATGCGGTCGTCGTGCTCGACGACCTGCGCCAGGGCCATCGGGCCGCCTTGCCCGATGGGGTCGAGTTGGTCGTCGCCGACCTCGCCGACCGGCGCCGGGTGGCGGAGGTTTTCGCCGCCTGGAAATTCGATGCGGTACTGCATTTCGCCGCCCTCTCGCTGGTTGGCGAATCGATGCGCGACCCGCTGCGCTATTGCATCGAGAACCTGTCCAACAGCCTCGGCCTCGCCGATGCCGCGGTGAAGGCCGGGTGCCTGCGCTTCGTGCTCTCCTCGACCGCGGCGCTGTTCGGCTTCCCCAAGCGCATCCCGATCGACGAGGAGGCGGAGGTCGCCCCCGTCTCGGCCTATGGCGAGAGCAAGCTGATGGTCGAGCGGGGCCTTGCCTGGGCCGACCAGGTGCATGGGCTGCGCTCCGCTTCGCTGCGGTACTTCAACGCCGCCGGCGCGGATGCCTCCGGCGAGATCGGCGAGGACCACGACCCGGAGACGCATCTGATCCCCCTGGCGATCGGCGCGGCGCTCGGCACGAGGCCACCGCTGACCGTCTTCGGCACCGACTACCCGACGCCGGACGGCACCTGCATCCGCGATTACGTGCATGTGACGGATCTGGCGGGTGCGCATCTGCGGGTGCTGGCACGGCTGGAACGCGGCAGCGTCCGCTTCAACGTCGGCAACGGCACCGGCTATTCGGTCACGCAGGTGATGGAATCGGTCGAACGCATCGGTGGCCGGCCGGTGCCGCATACGCTGGGCCCGCGCCGGCCGGGCGATCCGGCGGTGCTGGTCGCCTCCTCGGCCCGGTTGCGGGAGGAGACCGGATGGTCGCCGCGCTTCGGCGCGCTGGACGACATCGTCCGCACCGCCTGGGCCTGGCATGTGGCGCATCCGCGGGGCTTCGGCGACCGGGGCTAGCCACCCGGCCAATCGGCGACGCGGCGGTCGAGCATCGCCTCCACCGCCGTGATGATGGCCTGCACCGAGGCGCGCTTGTAGGGATAGAGGCTGGGACGGTCCCAGCCATGCACGATCATCCCGGTCTCGACCTCGAAGACCAGCAGCCGGCCGTCCGGCATCAGCCCGCAGTCGAGGCCGACGTAATCGAGCCCGCTGCGGGCGCCGATCGCCTCCAGGGCCCGCAGCGCCGGGGCCGGGAAGACGGCCGCGAGATCGGCCAGGAAGGCGGCCTCCTCCCGCCGCTTCCAGGGATCGAGATCCATCCGGGAATTGTAGTACCAGATGGTCCAGTCGTCGTGGATCGCCATGTGATAGGGGAAGGGCCGGCCATCGACGAAGATGATCCGGTACTTGCGCCAATAGCCGTCGGCGCTGCGATAGTCGATGAAGGGGGCGAGGTAATAATGCGTCGTCGCATTGCCTGCCAGGTAGCTCCGTAGCGCGGCGGGATCGGCGAGGCGGGCGAGGCCGCGCCCGGCATGGGATTCCTCGGGCCGGATGATCGATGGCCAGGCAAGCGCCGCGGCGTCATCCAGCGCCGCACGGGCCAGCAGGCGCTGGGCGGGCACCACCGCATCCGGCAGCCCTTGCAGCAGTTCGGCGACACCCAGGCGGGAGAGCGCGGCGATGCGGCTGCCGCGGTTGATCACCGGCCCACCGAGCGCCGCCGCCAGCAGGTCGGCGGCCTCCAGCAGGCGGCGGTGGCGGACATCCTCGGCGATGGTGATGAAGATGCAGTCGAAGTCCGGCAGCGGCCCGCACCAGGCGATGGGGTCGCGCAGCACAGCCTCGACATCGGTCAGCCAGAGGGTATGCAGCTCGATATCCACGGCATCGAGCAGCGCGCCGAGCGGCAGGTTGGCCTGGAAATCCCCCGGCGCCGCCAGCGCCAGCACCCGGCGGCGCGGCTGCGGACTGTAGCGCGAGGTGAGCGGCTGCTGCCGCAGCGCCTCCGCAAGGTTGGCCACGGCGACCTCGGGCTCGCCCAGCACCTGGCAGACTTCCCACAGCAGGTAATGCGCCTGGCGGCGTTCCGCCGGATCCTCCAGCGCATGGTGCAGCACCGCCTGGGCAGACCGCCAATTCTCCCGTGCCGCATAATGCAGCGCCCGGCCGAGCCGCGGGCCGGGTGGGCGGATCTCCGCCAGCCCCGGGTCCCATTGCCGGGTCGCGCGGTCCCGCGCGTCGAGCGTCGAATAGACGAAGCTGTCCATGGCCCACCTGCCGCGATGCCCTGGCCCATGCTGGGCCGCCATCGCTCATCCTGCGGCACCGGGCGTGAACGAAGCCTGAAGGCCGCGCGGCGGGTTCAGTCGGTCAGCCGGTCCAGCGTGCGGTTGCGCCGCAGCACCAGGATCTTCAGCAGGACCGGCAGCGCGACGCCGGCCGCCATCGCCGCCGCCGCATGCAGCGGAAACCAGTCCTGCGTCCAGCCGATCCCCGCCGCGATCAGCACCGCCTTGGTGCCGCCGATCGCCAGGGTATTGAACAGGTAGATCGCCATGGCGTAGCTGCCGAGCACCAGCGGCCATTGCCAGCGGCAAACCGGCGGCAGCCGCATCGCCCCGTGCAGCGCCGGGATGCACAGCAGGCCGCAGAGCACCATGGACCAGCGTTCGCCCAGCCAGCCGGCGTCGGTCAGCCAATCCGCCTCGGCCAGCGCCAGCGCCGCGCCGAAGATCAGCCACCAGGCCAGCGGATGCGCCTCGAACAGCGGCAGCGCGCGGTCCTGGCGTTCGGCCACCCAGAGGCCGGCGGCGAAATAGACGAAATGCGAGGCGAAGCGGTCGAGATAGGCGATCGGCGGCACTTCGGCGAATTGCAGGGCGAGGCCAAGCAGCACCATGCCGGTCGCCCCCAGCCCGAGCCGCCGCAAAACCACGGCGGCCACGGTCGAAAGGAACAGCACCAACAGATACCAGACCGAGCTGGCCGGGCTGCTATCGGTGGTCCAGAACAGGTCGCGCAGCCCGCCGGCCAGGCCCTCGGGCGGGTTGTCCACGAATACCAGCTGCAACGCCACCAGCTTGGCCGCCAGGATCAGCAGGCCGATGCCGAAGAAGGGCACCAGCAGCCGTATCGCGCGCTTCCGCAGCAGTGCGGGCCAGCCACCCGGCGGCACCGCCAGCAGGCCGGAGAGCACCACCACCGTGCCGCTGAGATAGAGGAAGAAGGGCATGTGGAAGCGATAGACCGCGTAGCGCAACGGCTCGTACCACTCCACGCCCTGCGGTACCGTCTGCGCCACCACATGGCCGAAGACCACCAGCAGGATGGTGATGCCACGGGCCCGGTCAAGGTCGAGCCGACGTTCCTTGGCTCCCGCCGCCGGGCTTACGGCGAAGGGTGCGGCGCCCTGGTCCGGCATGGCCTTCAGCCCGCCCCGGGGTGACGCCAGGCCATGACCCGGGCCGGCTTGGCGATCGCCGCGGGGCCGCGCCCATGTTGCGAGGTCCGGCTGCGGCCCGCCAGCTTGGTCTCCGCCCGGCCGCGCGCCAGGATGGCGGCGAAGACGCAGAATTGCATGACCGAGGTGGTGGCGATCAGCGTGTTGTCGAAGCCGCTGTGCAGCAGCGCCGCGACCAGGCCGGCGCGCAGCACCAGCCGGTCCGCCAGCGGGGCATCGCGCGCCCCACCCCAGATCCAGGCGATGATGGCGATGAAGATGCCGGCGCAGCCGATGATCCCGGCATCGACCGACAGCCGCAGGTATTCGTTATGCGCCGCAGTGCTGCCGAGCAGCTTGATGAGCGGATCGTCCGGATTGACGATCAGCTTGCCGGCGCCGAGGCCGTAGCCGAACAACGGCCGGGTGGCGATCGCCTCGGTGAAGTAGGGCCACATCAGGTCGCGCCCTGAGGTATCGGCGCCCTGGCTGAGGAAGCGCTGCATGGCGAAGGCGATGACCGGCCCGAGCAGCAGCAGCCCCGGCACCGCGCCGCCCATGACGAGATCGACCTTGCGCTTCAGCGGGAAGATCCGCCGGTCGGAGATCAGGAAGATCGCCAGCAGGAACAGCACCACCGCGCCGAGCGGCGCCCGCGCCTGAGTCGCCAGCAGCACCGCCATGTCCAGCGCGGCGACCACCAGCCAGATCAGCTTGAAGCCGCGCAGGTATTCGAGGGTCGCGGCGAAGATGGCGGTGACGCAGAAGCCGGCGAGGAAGGGCGCGGTATGCAGCCCCTGGAAGCGGCCGAGCGTGTCCAACGCGGGGTAGAGCCCGGCGAGATGGGTGAACAGGACGCCGAAGGCGCTGATCAGCGGCACCAGCGTGGCGCCGCGGATGAGTGCGGTCCAGACCCGCTTCGGCGCCATGGCGAAGCCCAGCACGAAGGGCGCGGTGGAGCCGATGAAGCTGCGGATCATCTCGGCGTTGCTGACCACCTGGCCGATCGGCAGGATCACGATGCTCAGCGTGGCGATGACGGTGAAGGCGAGGAAGGGCCAGTTGATGGCGTTGGACAGGCCGTAGCGCAGCATCAGCACGGCGGCGAGCGCGAAGGGGATGACCTTCACCACCGCCGCGCCCACCGTCGCCGTGGTGGCGCCGCCGGCGGCCAGCATCCCGCCGTCGAGCTGGATATCGAGGCCGAGGCCATAGGTCAGCACCAGGATGCCGACGATGGCCTGAGGGAATTGGTAGAAGGCCAGCGCCGCCAGCACCACCACCATGAAGGGCAGCAGCAGCAGCAGCAGCGTCGGCTGCAACAGCGCGAACAGCAGCATGCCGGTGGCGCCGGCGACCGCGATGAGGACCTGGGCGACAGGCGAGGTGAGGTGGGACATGCGATCCTCGTCTCCCACAGGACACCGGCCGCCGCCAATCAGCGTTGTGTCATGCCGCTACCCGAAAGCGTGACCGCCTCGCCGGTACGACCTGTGGCACCCAGAGGCCCAGGACGACGATCAGGACGACGAGCAGGAGGATGGATGCCGGTAGATCAGATACAGCAGGCCGGGGCGCCCCGCGATGCGGCGCTGACGCGGCTGCGATTCTTCCTGATCGGCTGGGTGATTCTCTATCATCTCGATCTGCCGCTGCGGGTCAGCGGCGACCTGCCCTGGCTGGCGCCGCTGCTGGGGCATGGCTACCTCGGCGTCGATGGCTTCTTCCTGCTCTCGGGCTTCGCGCTCTGGCTCGGCTACGGGACGCGGCCGCCGCGCGGCTGGACAGGGGCAAAGAATTTCTTGCGCCGGCGCTTCGCCAAGATCTGGCCGTTGCATGCGCTGGCGCTGGTCGCGCTGGCCGGGCTGGTGACGCTGGCCGCGGCCGCGGGCGCCACCATCCGCGAACCGGACCGCTTCGGCGCCTGGGAATTCCTGCTGCAGCTCTTCCTGGTGAATGCTTGGGAGACCACCTCCCGCCATGCCTGGAACTACCCGTCCTGGGCGCTTTCGGTGGAATGGGCGGGATACCTGGGTTTTCCACTGGTGATTGCCGCGCTGATCCGGCTGCCACGCGGGGCGGTGTGGCTGGTGCCGCTGTTCGGCCTTGCCGGGCTGGGACTGCTCACGGTGCTGCTGCCGGAGAATGGGCTGAACCATACCTTGCACCTCGGCCTGCTGCGCTTCGGGCTGGAATTCCTGGCCGGGCTGGGGTTGGGCCGGCTGGCGACCGAGGGCAGGCTGCCGCGCGGGCTGCTGTTCGCCGTGCTGCCGGCGCTGCCGCTGGGCCTGTGGCTGGACCAGGATGCGCTGGCGGTGCTGGGGCTGGCGGTGCTGATCCCGTTGTTGCGCAAGCCGGCCGGGGTGGGCGCCGGGGCTGCCCTGCATGCCCGGCCGGACCTGCTGCTGCGGCTGGGGGAGGCCTCCTTCGGGGTCTATCTGTGCTGGGTCTTC
>JAQGIA010000268.1 GCA_028291445.1 Belnapia sp. | reverse complement strand
TTCATCTTGTCGACGATCGGCCGCGGCATCCCGGCCGGGCCGACCCAGGTGCACCAGGAGGTGACGACGAAATCCGGGATGCCCGCCTCGGCCATCACCGGCACCTGCGGCAGCGAGGGCCAGCGCTCCGGGCTGGTGACGGCGAAGGCCTTCATCCGGCCTTCCTGGATCACCGGCATGTAGCTGGCGAGATTGTCCAGCGCGAAGGTGAGGTCGCCGGAGAGCATCGCCGGGATGATCTGGGCGGCACCGCGGAAGGGCACGTGCTGGCCGTCGATCTTCTGCCGGTCGCAGAACATGCTGCCCGAGAGATGCGCCGTGGTGCCGACGCCGGGGCTGCCGAAGCTGACGCCATTGGGCCGGGACTTCGCCCAGGCGATGAATTCCTGCGCGGTATTGGCCGGGCAGAATTGCGCCGGGGCCACCAGCACATTGGGCAATTCCCAATGCATCGAGATGATGGAGAAATCCTTCTCCGGATCGAAGGGCAGCTTGGCGTAGAGGAACTGGGCGATGGAGAGGTTGGCGATGGTGGCCGGCCCCTGGGTATAGCCATCCGGCGCGGATTTCGCGATCGCGTCCATGCCGATGTTGCCGCCGGCGCCGGGCCGGTTCTCCAGCACGAAATTCTGCCCGAGGCGATGGCCGAGCTGTTCGCAGACCAGCCGGGCCAGCACATCGGTGGAACCGCCGGGCGGCCAGGGGACGATGGCGCGGATCGGCCGGTTGGGCCAATCCCCGATGGATTGCCCAAGCGCCGGGGCGGCAAGCGGCAGGGCAGCGAATGGGGCACCCAATAATAGGGTACGACGGTCGATCATGAATGTTTTCTCCCGGCCTGGTTCAGGTCCTGCGGCCTAACATGGCTTGGCACGGCAGCCAGCGGAAGTGGCCGGGCCAGCGGGCGGCCAGCGGACCCGGCCGTGGCCTGGATCGCCGGATATGGATAAATTCCGGTAAATCCCGCGCAATTCCAATCCCTCCCCGACGCCGAATCCGGCTCTGCCGCTGGCTTTCCGGGCGGCACTTTAGGAATTGAGGTATTTATGGCGCGGTCCATTTACCCTCGATCTCCAGGCCGATAGACAGGCACGAAAGCGCGGCCTCGGTGGCACGGGCACGCAAGGATAAAGGATAATTTTCCTATATCAGCGATAGCGCGACGATACAAGCAATCGGTCGCCGCTCGGGCCTCGGCAGCGCATCGGTGCCGAGGTGCCGCTTCACCCGATCCGATTCCGCGGCGAACCGGGCGCGCTGCTCCTCCATCGGTGCCAAGGGCGTGGATGTCCCGGCCTGGCCCGATGCCGCGTAGATCCTCCCATGGCGTCATGGGTTGCCTGGACCTCAGCGAAGGACGGCTTCCGCTCGGCATTGCGGGTGAAGATCCCGCGACGAACACTTGGCTGCCGCGATGGCCTGCGGCAGGACGGCCGAGGTCGCACAGGGTCAGGTACCCGAGGGCATCCGGGATGCCGTGGCCGAGGACGACGGTCGCGGCGGGACCGCAGCTCCCGGCCCGGCGTCAGCGCGGCGAACGCATGGCGACCGATACTGGATGATCGCCCGCCCCGCCTCCGCCATCCGGCGCAACCCCGGGCTCGTCCAGTGCCTCAGGCAGCCTGGACCTGCCGGAGCCGGGACCACCCGTGATGCGATGGGGGGCGGTCGGTATCCGGCTGCCGGCCCGGTGCCTGGCTCAGCAGTCCAGCACGAGGTTGCCGACATACTCCCCGCGCTCGACCGCGTCATGCGCCGCGGCGCAATCCGCCAGCGCCATATGGGCAGCGATGCTGTGCCGCAGCAGGCCGCGTTCCAGCCAGGGGGTCAGGGCGCCGATGGCGGTCGTCCGCTGGGCGGCGTTCAATTCGTAGACGATGAAGAAGCGGACCGCGATGCCCTGCATGATGGCGGCGCCGAAATTCACCGTCGCCGCCGCGGCATTGGCGCCATAGGCGGCGCAGATCCCGCCCGAGGCCAGCAGCCCGGGCAGCAGCGGCGCGGTGCCCGAGACATCGACATCGACCACCCGGTCCACGCCCAGACCACCGGTCAGCGCGCGGACCCGGTCGACCGTCTCCTCGGTGCGATAATTCACCGTATGATCGGCCCCGGCCGCCAGGGCATGCGCTGCCTTGGCCTCGCCGCTGACCGTGGCGATGACCTGCGAGGCGCCCAGCAGCCGGGCGAATTGGATGGCGTAATGGCCGACCGAGCCGGCCCCGCCGGTGACCAGGACGCGCTGGCCGGTGACCCCGCCATCGGTCAGCACGGCATGCAGCGCGGTCAGCGCCGGGATGCCGAGGCAGGCGCCTTCGGCGAAGCCGGTGGTCTCCGGCAGCGGCACCGCCTGGGCCGAGGGCAGCGCGATATACTCGGCGGCGGTGCCGAAGGGGCGCTTCCATTGGCCGTTCCACAGCCAGACCCGCTGGCCGATGCGCTGGCGGGGCACGCCCTCGCCCACCGCCTCGATCACCCCGGCCCCGTCGCTATGCGGGATGACCCGGGGGAAGGCCATCGGCCGGCCCTTGCCGCTGCGGGACTTCCAGTCCGAGGGATTGACCCCCGAGACGGCGATGCGCACCAGCACCTCGCCCGGCGCCGGGCCGGGCGTCGGCTGCTCCCCAAAGGTGAGGACCTCGGCGGCGGGTCCCTGCCGGTCGTACCAGACTGCTTTCATGGCGATTGCTTCCCCTTCATGGCCATTTCGCTTCCGGCGGCAGCGACATCAGGATCGCCTCCACATTGCCGCCGGTCTTGAGGCCGAACAGCGTGCCACGGTCGTGCAGCAGGTTGAACTCGACGTAGCGGCCGCGGCGGATGAGCTGATGCTCGCGCTCGGCCGCCGTCCAGGCCTCCCGCATCCGGTCGCCGACGATCCCGGCATAGCTCTCGAGGAAGGCGAGGCCCACGTCCTTGGTGAAGGCGAAATCGGCATCGGCGCCGTGGCCCGGGGTCCGGTCACCCAGCCAATCATAGAAAATCCCGCCGAGGCCGCGGGTTTCCCCGCGGTGCGGCAGGTAGAAGTACTCGTCGCACCACTGCTTGAAGCGCGGGTAGTAGCCGGGGTCGTGCCGGTCGCAGGCGGCCTTGAAGGCGGCATGGAAGCGGGCGGCATCGGCCAGCGACTCGGGGGCATCCAGGGCCATCGGGGTCAGGTCGCCGCCGCCGCCGAACCAGGCGCGGGAGGTCACGAGGAAGCGGGTGTTCATATGCGCCGCCGGCACCCGCGGGCTGCGCAGATGCGCGACCAGGGAGATGCCCGTCGCGAAGAAGCGCGGGTCGGCGT
>JAQGIA010000265.1 GCA_028291445.1 Belnapia sp. | reverse complement strand
CTTCACCGACCTGCCCCTGGATAGGGTGGTCGACTGGCTGGTGGCCCGGCCGGCCGGGGCGCCGTTCGGCTATGTGGTGACGCCCAATGCGGATCATCTGGTCCGGCTGGCGCGCAACCCTGCCATCAGGCCGCTCTATGCCGAGTCCGAGCTGAAGCTGCTGGATAGCCGGGTGGTCGCCCGGCTGGCCCGGCTGGTGGGGCTGCCAGTGCCGGCGGTGGTGCCGGGCAGCGACCTGACCGCAAGACTGATCGAGCAGGCGATCGACCCGGATGAGCCGGTGACTATCCTCGGCCTGGCGCCTGAGGCCATGGCGCAGCTCGCCGCCCGCACCGGCCTCCGCCGCATCGCCCACCACAACCCCCCCATGGGCTTCGAGCACGATCCCGCCGCCTTCGAGGCGGCGGTCGGCTTCATCGAGGCGCATCCGGCCCGCTTCACCTTTCTGGCGGTCGGCTCGCCGCGGCAATGCATGGTGGCCAATGCGCTGGTCCGGCGCGGCCGGGCGCGCGGCATGGGGCTCTGCATCGGCGCCAGCCTGCTGTTCCTGACCGGGGAGGAGCGCCGGGCGCCGGTGCCGGTGCAGCGGGCCGGGCTGGAATGGGCATGGCGCCTGGCGCAGGACCCGCGCCGGCTGGCGCGGCGCTACTTGGTGGATAGTCCGGCGATCATCGCCCTGCTGCGGCGGGAAGCCCGGGAACGCCGCTCCGCCGCCTGAGTTAGCCGGCCCGCTTCCCCGGCAACGCCGCCAGCATCTCCGCCCGCGCCCGCCGCAGCATGCCGCCGCGATGGGCCGCATCGTTCCGCATGATGTAGTCGCGCGCCGCATCGGTCATGCGGTACAGCGCCTCCTGCCCGGCCGGCGGGCGGAACCGGCGCCATAGCCCAAGCGCTGCCGGACCGGCCTTGAGCCCCTGGCCCAGCACCCCGTTGCGGGCGCCTTTCACCTGATAGGCCAGGAAGCGTGGCAGCAGCAGGGCCGAGGACAGCCCGTATTTCAGGTCGATATAGATGCGGTTACGCACGAAGTGGAACCAGCGGGTGCCCGACCAGGCGAAGCGGTGCTCGCCGCTGACCTTGTGCCGCACCGCGATATCGCCGCGGTAGCGGATGCGTTGGCCGGCGTTGATCGCCCGCAGGGCGAAGTCGAATTCCTCCCAGCAGAAGAACAGCGCATCGTCATAGCCGCCGGCCGCTTCGAAATCCGCCCGGCGGATGGCATGGCCTGCGCCGACGAAGGTCACCGCATCGAAGGCCTCCGCCGAGCGCGGCAGCAACGCTGGGGGATAGCCCCAGGAGGAGAGATCCTCCGCCCCGGTGGCGAAGACCAGGATGCGGCAGGCGATGGCGGCGATATCCGGCTCGGCGTCCAGCGCCTGCACCGAACGGGCCAGGGTATCGGCGGTGGCGAATTCCGCGTCGTTGTCGAGGGCGAAGACCGTCCGGCCCCGGCCGAGGGCGGTGGCGCGGTTGCGGCCGCCGGCAACGCCCCAATTGCGGTCGAGCCGCACCAGCGTCGCATCCGTGGCACCTTCCACCGCGGCGGCGAGGCGGGCGAGGTTCTCGGGCTTGCTGCCCTGGTCGGCGATCCAAACATGCTTGGCAAGGCCGGTCTGTGCCCGGGCGGAGGCGATCGCCGCCACCGTCTCCTCGGCCCGGTCGAGCGCCAGGATGATCACATCCGCATCGCAGCGGCCCGGCGGCGGGCCGGCGGCGCCGGCCACGTGAACCGGGACGGGATAGGGGCCGAGGCTCATTCGGCCGGCTCGAACTCGGGCCCCGGCACGGCCAGGTAGGCGATGCGCTTGGCCTCCTGCCGCCCGCGCGTCACCGTATCGAGGATCAACCCGCAGACGAAAGCGAGGAACGAAAGCAGCACCAGCCCGGTCGCCAGCACCGCAGTCGGCAGCCGCGGCACCAGGCCGGTGGCGAGAAAGGTTTTCACCAGCGGCACGGCCAGCACCACGGCCAGCAGCAGCAGCAGCCCGCCGGCGACGGAGAAGAACATCAGCGGCCGCTCCCGCTGCACCAGGGTGAGGATGGTCCGCAGGATGCGGAAGCCGTCCCGGTAGGTGTTCAGCTTGCTGGTCGATCCGGCCGGGCGTTCCTTGTAGGCCGAGGGCAATTCGCCCACCGGCAGCTTCAGTTCCAGCGCATGGACGGTGAATTCGGTCTCGGTCTCGAAGCCCGAGGCCAGCGCCGGGAAGCTTTTCACGAAACGGCGGGAAAAGACCCGGTAGCCGGATAGCATGTCGGAGATCCGGTCGCCGAAAACCCAGCGGACCATGCCGGTGAGCACCGCATTGCCGAATTGATGGCCGCGGCGATAGGCGGCGGCGGCGACCTCCTCGGGGGTCACCCGCACGCCGGTCACCATGTCCAGCCTGTTGCCGAACAGCAGGCGCAGCATGGCGGGGGCCGCGGTGGCATCGTAGGTGTCGTCGCCATCGACCAGCACATAGGCATCGGCCTCGATGTCGGCGAACATCCGCCGCACCACATGGCCCTTGCCCTGCAGGCCCTCGGTCCGCACCACCGCTCCGGCGGCGCGGGCGGCTGCCACGGTGCCGTCCTTCGAATTGTTGTCGTAGACGAAGATCATCGCCGCCGGCAGGGCGGCACGGAAGGCGGCCACCACGCGGGGGACGGCCACTTCCTCGTTGTAGCAGGGAATCAGGACGGCGACCCGCGGCGGGGCAGCCGCGATCTCAGATGCAGGCAATGGAATTTTCTCCGGGCGGCGCGACGGATCAGAAGGCGTTGCGCATCCGTGCCACAGCCAACAGGGTGCGCACCAGGATCGTCAGGTCAAGCCAGGGCGACCAGGTGTCGATATATTCGAGGTCGCTGTCGACCCGCTTGAGCAGCTTGTCCTCGGTCTCGGTCGGGCCGCGGAAGCCGCGCACCTGGGCCAGGCCGGTCAGGCCGGGCTTCACCCGATGCCGGGCGGCATAGCGCACCGCCACCTCCTCGAAGGGCCGGCCGCCGGCGCGGGTGCCCGGGGCATGCGGGCGCGGGCCGATGAAGGACATCTCGCCGCGCAGGATGTTGAGGATCTGCGGCAGCTCGTCCAGCGAGGTGCGCCGCAGGATGGCGCCGACGCGGGTTACCCGGCTGTCGCCCTCGGAGACCTGCCGCGCCACGGTAGGGTCGGCGGTGTGGTGGTACATCGTGCGGAACTTCAGGACATAGAAGGTCCCGTTGTTGAAGCCGGTGCGACGCTGGCGGAACAGCACCGGGCCAGGGCTGTCGAGCTTCACCGCCAGGGCGATCAGCGCCATCGGCACCGCCGCCACAGCCAGGCCGACACCGGCCAGGACATAATCCTCGATCGTCTTGAAGATCGCGCCCCAACCACGGATCGGCCGGTCGGCCAGCCGCAGCAGCCGCAGCCGCTCGGCCTCGGGCCCGGCCTGGCCGGCGCTGCGATAGGCCATCAGGTCGGGCGCCAGCCGGATATCGACCGGGTAGTCGCCGAACAGCTTGAGCAGGGACTGCATCCGCGCTTCGGCAGCCCAGGGCAGGGCGAGGATGATCTGGTCCACCTCGCCGCGCCGGATCAGCCCGTCGAGCACCTCGATCGAGCCCAGGTGGGGCAGGCCATGGCGTTGGCCGCGCATCGTCTGGTTGCGTCTGTCGTCGACCAGGCCGACCAGCTCGATGCTGCGGTCCTGCCGGCCGCGCAGGGCCGCGACGAAGCGGGCGGCCTGCGGGCCGTCGCCCACCACCACGGCACGCTGGCGGGTGCGGTCGGCGATCGCCCGCAGGGCGAGGCCGGCGCCCAACCGGCCCAGCAGCAGCGGCGGCGCGGCGGCAAGTAGCCAGGCCAGGGAAAGGGCCGGCGAGAAGGCGGCATCGGCGCCCAACACCATCGCCGCGCCGCACAGGCCGCCGGCGCTGAGGGTGAGCCCGGCCAGGGCGGCCAGCGCCGCCCGGCGGTTGCCATAAAGCTCGGCATGGCCATAGCCGCCGACCGCGCAGATCAGGCAGGGGCCGAGCAGGGCCAGGAAGCCGAGCAGCGCCGTCCCCGGCTGGTAGCCGGTCACCGGCATGGCCTGCAGGGCAAAGCCGGCCATGGCGATCGCCAGCCCGTCCAGCAGCGCCACCAGCGTCGCCAGCACCACCGGCGGCAGCGGGGCCTGCAGGGGCCAATTGTTGCGGGAGGCCGCATCGCGCGTCTTGCCGGCGAAACCGGTCCAGCCGGTTTCGGCCAGGGCCGAGGTTGCCATGGCCGAAGCCAGCGGACGCTCGCCTTTGGGGGGCATGAGACCGTGCATCAACGCGCTCCGTGACGGCGGGCGGCCGGAGGCCGCTGGTTGCTCGGGCTCAAATGGAGGATTCCGCTGCGCATGGCTTCGGCTTGACCATCAGGATCTGGAAGAGGTGTTGCCGCTGAACACGAAGCGTCGTGCCAGCAGGAAATTGCCCAGGAGACCGGCGAGGGAACCGGCCGCGACCCCGAGCACGGGCTGCGCCGCGACCAGCGGGACACTGGCGAGGAGCGCCGCATAGGTCCCGTAGTTGCAGGCGAAACCGACGAGATTGACCAGCAGGAACAGCCCCCATTGCCGCGCCGCGGCACGCCGCCCCGCCGGCCTTGCCGCGCCGCGGAAGGTCCAGGCGCGGTTGAGCCCGAAGGTGGTGGTGGCCGCCGCCAGATACGACAGGATCCGGCCGAGCCACGGCCCGGTGCCGAGGGCGATGCCGGCGGTGAGCACGGCGGCATCCACCACGAAGCCGGCCACGCCGACCACGCCGAAGCGCAGCAACTCCCCGGCCATCCCGCGCATGGCGGGCGAGCGGGCCCGGTCGAGGGCGGCGGCGAAACGGGGGCGTGGCGAACTCAGGCCGGTGATGGCGGTGGTCATGCGATGCATCCTGTGTGTGGATTGCATACGCGGCAGCTTGCCGCGGGACAAACCACGGCGCGGTGACAAGGGCTCGTTCATGCCTGGTACGGGCCCTCAGACTCGTCACGTTTTGCGGCGCAGCATAATACGCGATGCGGCAGGGCTGTCGAGGGCACCGAACGACGGCGCGACGACAGCGAGGCAGCGGCACGCTCGACGAATCGGCTTATCGCATCAAGAGAATTAATGTTGAAAAATACAATCAAGGGTTGAATTCTAGTGTGATGCGAGAAGCCGGAAGTGCGTTTCGTGACGCGGCGAAATCAACTGGCCTGGGTGCTGAACGCCACCGATTTCCCGGCCTGAATGCCCTGGCGCTGGCCTGCAACGGCATGCGGGTGAAATCCGGCATGGATGTGGACATGATCCCGACCGACTGACAGCAACGTCACCCGCAAGCCTGGCCCGGTTGGCGGACCATGCTGAAGGTGGATGCGCTGGCTTGACGCCCTGGGCCCGGCAGCACAGCAGGAGATCGCGGTTAGTTGCTGACGGATGCCTGTTGCGAGGCGCGCTATCTGGCGGTTGGGCAGTATTTCAGCCCTGGAGCGACCGCAACAGCCTGAGCGGCCCATCGAAGGGCATGCCGATCTTCCGGAACGTGCAAAATACCTGCCAAGGCGTCCGGATCGGGCCGCCCCGGCTTGCGGGGGCGGTACATTCCGGGCTTCACTCCCCCGCAACGGCCGCGACGATCGGCT
>JAQGIA010000260.1 GCA_028291445.1 Belnapia sp. | reverse complement strand
ACGTCCGGGTGAATTGCGTGACCCCGGCGGCGGCCAAGACCGATCTTTTCAAGCAGATGACCGATACGCAGATCGCCTACATGCTCAGCAAGATCCCGGCGAACCGCTTCGCCCATGTGGATGAGATCGCCGCGCTGGTCTGCTGGCTGGCGACCGAGGATTGCAGCTTCTCCACCGGCGCGGTGTTCGATGTCTCAGGCGGCCGCGCCACGTACTGAGCTGACAGAAATAGAGGAGGGTCCGGGAGGATACCTCCTCCCGGCCTTGCCTTTACGCCGCCTTGGCGCGCTCCCTCAGAATGCCCAACCCCCGCCGGAACGCCGCCGCGATCTGCCCCGGCGGCATCGCCCCGCTGAACAGCACATGCCCGTCGAGGGCAAAGGTGGGCACGCCCGAGAGCCCGCCCTGGCGGAAGCCGGCATCCTCCGCCCGCACCTCGTCGGCGCCGGCCTCGCTGGCCAGATAGGCGGCGACCGCGGCGGCATCGAGCCCGGCCTCGCCGGCGATCTCGGCCAGGACCGCCTGGCTGCCGATATCCCGCCCGTCGTGGAAATAGGCCTGGAACACCGCTTCCATCACCGCATCCTGCCGGGCCGGACCCTGCTCGCCGGCCAGGCGGACCAGCCGGTGGGCATCGATGGTATTCGGCGTGCGCAGCATCCGGTCGTGGCGGAAGGCGAGGCCGGCGGCATGGCCGGCGGCGGCCACCTGGGCATCCAATTCGCGGCCGCGGGTTTCGTTGCCGAATTTGGCGGCGCGATAGGCGGCGCGCTCCACCCCCGCGGCCGGCATGTCGGGATTGAGCTGGAAGGGGCGCCAGAATATCTCGAAACGCTCGCCCTCGGCGGCGAGCATCGCCAGCGCCGCCTCCAGGTTGCGCTTGCCGACCCAGCACCAGGGACAGATGGCGTCGGAGACGATGTCGATGCGGGACGTCGCGGCGGCCGGGGCCAAGGGCAGGGACTGGGCCGGATCGCTGGCGCCATCGGCCGGGATGTCGCAGCCATCCGGGCCGCAGACGGCACCAGTGGGGGTGTTGTGGTCCATCGGGTTGCTCCTTCGCGCCTGTCGCAGAAGGTCGTGCCTTGGCGCCCGGGCCGCAAGCCCGCAGATTGACCGCCGGTGCTGGCAACCGCCGGTGCTGGCAACCGCCGGGGCTGGCAGAGGATGGCGGATGCGGACGCAGGTGGGAATCGTGGGTGCCGGGCCGGCCGGGCTGCTGCTGGCGCATCTGCTGCATCTGGCCGGCATCGAGAGCGTGGTGCTGGAGGCGAAGTCCCGCGCCCATGTCGAGGAGCGGATCCGCGCCGGGCTGATGGAACAGGGCACGGTCGATATCCTGACCGAAAGCGGCCTGGCCGGGCGGCTGCACCGCGAGGGCCTGGCGCATGAGGGGCTGGAACTGCGCTTCGACGGCACCGGCCATCGCATCGACCTCAAGGCGCTGACCGGCAAGCAGGTGACGATCTACGGCCAGCAGGAGGTGGTGAAGGACCTCATCGCCGCCCGGCTGGCCTATGGCGGCGCGCTGCATTTCGACGTCGAGGATGTCGCGCTGCACGGTCTCGAAACCGACCGGCCGCGCATCACCTATGACGAGGCCGGTGAGGCGCGGTTGCTGGACTTCTACATCATCGCCGGCTGCGACGGTTTTCTCGGGATCTGCCGCCCGGCGATCCCGGCCGGAGTGCTGACCGCCTACGACCGGGTCTATCCCTTCGCCTGGCTCGGCATCCTGGCCGCCGCGCCGCCCGCCTCGCATGAGTTGATCTATGCCAGGCACGAGCGCGGCTTCGCGCTGGCCACCATGCGCAGCCCCAAGCTTTCACGGCTCTATGTCCAATGCGCCCCTGAGGAGAGCATCGATGACTGGTCGGATGACCGGATCTGGGCGGAGCTGCATGCAAGGCTCGCCCGGCAGGACGGGGCCGACCAGGTGAACGAGGGGCCGATCCTGCAGAAGGGCATCACCGCCATGCGCAGCTACGTGGTGGAGCCGATGCGCTACGGAAGGCTGTTTCTGGCCGGCGACGCCGCGCATATCGTCCCGCCGACCGGTGCCAAGGGGATGAACTTGGCGATCGCCGATATCCGCGTGCTGGCCCGCGCGCTGGAAGTTTTTTGCCGCGATGGCGGCACGGCGCTGCTGGATGGCTATTCGGCGAAGGCGCTGGCGCGGGTCTGGAAGGCGCAGCGCTTCTCCTGGTGGATGACCTCCATGCTGCATCGCTTCGACGGCGGCGACGCCTTCGAGCACAAGGTGCAGGTGGCCGAGCTGGACTACGTCTGCCGCTCGCGCGCCGGGGCGCTGACCCTGGCCGAGAATTACGTCGGGCTGCCCTTCGACTGAGCGCCAGCCGCGAGGAGCGCCCCGGCATTACGCCGCGAGGATCGCCTCGGCGTTACGCCGCGAGGATCGCCTCGACGATCTCCTGCACCTCCAGCGCCTCCCGCAAGGTGGCCAGTGGATGCGCCGCGCCGCGGGTCATGGCGGCGACGCCCGCAAGCTGCCCACGCAGCACCAGCGGCCGCATCCGCTCGTTCGGCAGCGCATCCGGCGCCGGCGCCCAGCCCGCCGGTCCCAGGTGTTCCGCCAGCGACCAGTCGCGCAGCCGGATGGCGCCGTTCAGGGTCCAGCTGTTGCTGTCGTCCTGCGCCGTGGTGCCGACGCCCCCGGTCAGCGTCACCGGCACGCCGCCCGCGGTCAGCCGTGCGGCGATCGCCGTCTCGGCCATGTCGCCGCCGGGGTAGCGGGCGCTCGCCTCCAGCAGCGCCAGCGGCCCGAGCAGGCGGCGGGTCAGGAACAGAAAGTGGGAGACCACCTCGCGGGTGAAGCCGCCCTCGGCCCGGCGGGCGAGCCAGCCGGCGGCATCCTGCTGCCAGCCACGCGGCCAGCGGGCGAAATCGACCGTGATGGCGAGCGCCTCCGGCACCAGCCCGGCCCGCCAGGCCGCGAGCTGCGCCACCGCGGGGGAGGAGGCCATGGGGAAATTCACCGCCGCCCGCGCCCCGGCCGCTTCCGCCCGGGCGACGAAGGCACGGGCGGCGGCGAGGTCGGTCGCCAGCG
>JAQGIA010000251.1 GCA_028291445.1 Belnapia sp. | reverse complement strand
CCATCCCCGACAGCCGCCTGGTGATCGTCGCCGAGGCCGCGCATATCCCGAATTTCGAGCGCGAGGAGGCCCTTACCCGCGCCATCCTCGCCCATATGAAGCTGGTGACCGCACTGCCCGCCAGCGTCGCCGAGGCCGGCATGGCGGTCCGCCGGCAGATCTTGGGGGAGGCGCATGTCGCCCGCTCCGAGGCGGCGCTGACCGCGCTGGATGCGCCCTTCCGCGAATTCATCCTGGAAGGCGTCTGGGGCCGGGTCTGGACCCGGCCGGGGCTGAGCCACCGCGACCGCAGCCTGCTCTGCCTCGGCATCCTCTCGGCGCTGGGCCACCACGAGGAATTCAGGCTCCATGTCCGCGCCACGGCGAATACCGGGGTGACGCCGGAGGAGATCGCCGAGGTGCTGCTCCAGGTCGCCGCCTATGCCGGCGTGCCCAATGGCAATGCGGCGCTGCGCATCGCCAAGGAGGCGTTGAAGGAGATGGAGGCATGAGCTTCCGCCATCCTGTCCCCGGCACCCAGCCGCCCTATGACGCGCCCGACTATGGCAGCACCCACAAGCGCCATCCGCGGCAGCCCCTGCTGCGGATCGACCAGACCCTGACCGAAACCAGCGCCCCCCGGTTGCGCGAGGCCGCCTATCCCGCCACCACCAACCTGGCGAAGGGACGCACCAGGGAAGGCCTGGGCTGGGAAGCCCAGGGCGAGCGCATCACCGTCGCCGGCCGGGTACTGGACGAGGATGGCAGGCCGCTCCCGGGCGCCATGGTCGAAATCTGGCAGGCCAATGCCGCCGGCCGCTACAACCATCCGGGCGATACGCACGACGCGCCGCTCGATCCGAATTTCCGGGGCGAGGGCCGGGTCTTCACCGATGCCGAGGGTTGGTACCGCTACACCACCATCCGCCCCGGCGCCTATCCCTGGCGCAACCACCACAATGCCTGGCGCCCGGTGCATATCCACTACAGCCTGTTCGGCGCCGGCTTCGCCCAGCGACTTGTCACCCAGATGTACTTTCCCGGCGATCCGCTGCTGCCGCTCGACCCGGTGTTCAACAGCGTGCCGGATGCGGCGGCGCGGGACCGGCTGGTCGCCGCCTTCGACCTGGCGGTGACCCAGCCGGAGGTCGCGCTCGGCTACCGCTTCGACATCGTGCTGCGCGGCCACGCGGCGACGCCGATGGAGCACCGCCCGTGACCACCCCAGCCCCGGTCGCGGCCCCAAACTCAGGCCCAGGCCCAGCCACCGCCAGCCAGACCGCCGGCCCCTATTGGCACCTGATCGACTTCCCCGCCTGGGCCGACCTGCTGCGGCCGGACGGTCCGAATGCCGGTGTTGCCGGGGAACGCATCACCCTCGCCGGCCACATCACCGACGGCGATGGCGCCCCCTGCCCCGATGCTATGGTGGAGATCTGGCAGGCCGGGCCGGACGGCCGCTACGATGGCGATTTCCACGGCTTCGGCCGATGCGCCACCGATGCCGCCGGCGGCTTCCGCTTCACCACGCTGAAGCCCGGCCCGGTACGTGGCCAGGGCAACGTCTTCCAGGCGCCGCATGTCGCCATTGCGATCTTCGCCCGCGGCCTGCTGAAGCAGCTCGTCACCCGGCTGTATTTCGCCGGCGAGGCGCTGAACGACCAGGACCCCGTCCTGTCCGCCGTGGCGCTCGCCCGCCGCGCCACGCTGATCGCCCAGCCGGAGGAGGCAGGTCACTGGCGCCTCGACATCCGCCTGCAGGGCGGCGACGAAACCGTCTTCCTCGAGGTTTGACCCGATGCCCGTGAACCCGGCCGACAGCCCCGTCTTCGGCGCCCTCTACGGCACCGCCGCCATGCGCGACTGCATGGGCGAAATGGCCTTTCTGCAAAGCATGCTCGATGTGGAAGCGGCGTTGGCCCGCGCCCAGGCCGGGCTCGGCATCGTCCCGGCCGAGGCGGCCCGGACCATCACCGCGAGCGCGAAGGCCGACCGGCTGGACCTGCCGGCCCTGGCGGCGGCGACCCGCAACACCGGCTACCCGGTGGTCGGGCTGGTCAACCAGCTTTCGGCGCTGGCCGGGCCGGAAGCGGGCCGCTGGACCCATTGGGGCGCCACCACCCAGGACATCATGGATACCGCCGTGGTGCTGCAGATCCGCGCCGGCCTGGCGCTGATCCGCACCGAGCTGCTGGCGGTGAATGCCGGCCTGGCCCGGCTGGCGCGCGACCACCGCGCCACCGTGATGGCCGGGCGCACCCATCTCCAGCATGCCCTTCCGGTCACCTTCGGCTACAAGGTGGCGGTCTGGCTCTCCCCGCTGCTGACCATGGTCGAGCGGCTGGACCAGCTGCGCCCCAGGGTGGAGCGGCTGCAATTCGGCGGCGCCGCCGGGACGCTGGCTTCGCTCGGGGAGCAGGGGATCGCGGTGCAGGATGCGCTGGCGGGCGAACTCGGCCTCGCCGCCCCGGACATTCCCTGGCATGTCTCGCGCGACGGCATCGCCGAAGCGGTCGGCTTCCTCGGCCTGCTTTGCGGATCGCTGTCGAAGCTCGCCACCGACGTCATCCTGCTGATGCAGACCGAGGTCGCCGAGGTGGCGGAGCCGCACCAGGAAGGCCGCGGCGGGTCCTCCACCATGCCGCAGAAGCGCAACCCGATCTCCTGCGAATACATCATCGCGCAAAGCCGCGGCGTCCATGCGCTGGTGCCGCAGATGCTGGCGGCGATGGCGCAGGACCAGGAACGCGGCACCGGTCCCTGGCAGACGGAACCCCTGGCCGTCGGCCAGGCCTTCCTGCTGGCGCATGGCGCCCTGGCTCAGGCCCGGGTGCTGGCCGAGGGCCTCACCGTGGATGCCGCCCGCATGCGCCGCAACCTCGACAGCACCGGCGGGCTGATCGTGGCGGAGCAGGTGATGATGGGGCTGGCGCCCAAGCTGGGCCGTGGCGAGGCGCATCACGTGGTCCACCAGGCCTGCGACCTTGCGTTGCAGCGCAGCATCCCGCTCGCGGAGGCATTGCTGGCCGATCCGCGGGTCGCCGCCCTGGCCTCGCCGGCCGAAATCGCCCGGCTGACCGACCCCTCGGCCTATCTCGGCAGCACCCAGGCCTTCATCGATCGCGTGCTGGCGCGGATAGGCTGATCCGCAATCGCTGCGGCCGGGGCGATCTGATCGGGCTCACGAAAATTCATTCTTGTTTCAGATCGATCGGCAATTTATAATGAAATCCTGGTCTCGATGTTTACCCATCATCAACGGTGCTTGAGCAAACTGCTTTTCTGACCGGGATGGGGATGAAAAATACGAAAAATGATCGAGATTACAGACTCAGCTTCCGCTTAGTGAGAAGCGCGGAGGCGATGTGGTGGGAATCGCGTTCATGTCGTCGCTGATCCGCAGCGGTCTCCGCTTTGGCCGATTGACCGTATCGCATGAAGATACGCCGTATTTCTGGCGTGGCCGCTTTGCCCGCCGCCGCTGGGCCTGCGACTGCGATTGCGGCGGAAGCGCCACCGTACGCGAGGATCGACTGAAGGCTGAAACAACCCTGAGTTGTGGCTGCCTGCGCGACGACGCATCCCGCGAACGCCAATTCCGTCACGGCGGCAAGGCGGGCGGCCGCGCCGCGCCGGAATACCAGGTCTGGCAGGCCATGCTGCATCGCCAGCAGGAAGCGCCGGTGTGCCGCCGCTGGCGCGCCATGAACGGCCGGGGCTATGCCGCCTTCCTCGAGGATCTCGGCCCGCGCCCGGATACCGAGCACCGGCTGGTCCGGCGCAATCCCAACAAGGCCTATTCGCCCAGCAATTGCGCCTGGGAACACGCCCCGCCCCGCCGCGGCACGCCCCGGCATTTCGTCAAATACCGCGGCCAGATGCTGAGCCTGTCGGAAGCCGCCGCCGCCGCCGGCATCGATTACCGCCGGCTCTGCAAGCGCCTGGAGCGTGGCTGGCCGCCGGCCGAGGCGCTGCGGCCGTAAACCAACTCCCGCTTCAGTCCGGCTTGATCCCCGCCGCCTTCACCACCTGGAACCAGGCGGCCGTCTCCTGCGCCAGACGCGCCGCCACCACCTCGGGCGGGGCGAATGTGGCGAAGGTCCCGGCCTCCTGCGCCCGGCGCCGCACGTCGCCATCCGCCAGCACCGCCCGTACCTCCCGCGTCAGCCGCTCCAGCACCGCCGGCGGCGTGCGGGCCGGGGCATAGAGCGCGTACCAGACATTGATCGGCATCGGCTCCAGGCCGGATTCGCGTAGGTTCGGCACCTCCGGCAGTGCCGGGTGCCGCGTCTCGCCGGTGGTGGCGATGGCCCGCAGCCGGCCGTCCCGGATGAAGCCGATCACCGGCGGCGGGCTGTTCATGTAGAATTGGATCCGTCCGGCGATCAGGTCGCTGATCGTCTCCCCGGTGCCGCGATAGGGCACGTGCACCAGGTCGATGCCGGCCCGCAGCTTCAGCAATTCCGTGCCCAGGTGATGCAGCGACCCGTTCCCGGCCGAAGCGTAGTTGAGCTGCCCCGGCCGCGCCTTCGCATAGGCGATGAACTCGGCGAGCGTCGCGACCGGCAGCGAGGGATGCACCAGCATCACCTGCGGCGTGTCGGTCAGCAGCGCGACCGGGGCGAAATCCTTCTGCGGATCGAGGTCGGCGATGCCCTCCACCGCGGGCCGCCCGGTCATGGTGCCGGAATAGCCGACCGTCAGCACATGGCCATCCGGCCGCGACCGCGCTGCGGCCAGCAGGCCGATGGTGCCGTTGCCGCCGGCCCGGTTCTCCACCACCACCGGCTGGCCGAGCCGCTGGGCCAATGGCTCGGCGATCAGCCGGGCGGAGAAATCGGTGCCGCCGCCGGCTGGCGAGGCGACGATGATGGTGACCGGGCGGCTCGGATAGTCCTGCGCCCTCGCCACCCCGGGGGCCATCGCGGGTACCAGCAGCGCGGCGGCCAGCAGTGCCGCACGATGCACGGGAGCGCGCAGCGGGGCGGCCACCGTCACACCGGCCCGGCGGCGGTGAAGCCGCCATCCACCACGATTTCCGTCCCCGTGATGTACTTGGCCTCGTCCGAGACCAGGAACAGCACCGCATGGGCGATGTCCCAGCCGCTGCCCATCTTGCCCATGGGCACGCTGTTGTTGCGGCGGGCAATCAGCGCCTCGGCGTCATTGGCGCCGAGCTGGCCGACCAGCCGGTGCTCCACCAGCGGCGTGTGCATCAGCCCCGGCACCACGGTGTTGCAGCGGATGCCCTTCCGCGCATACCCCATGGCGACGGATTTGGAGAAGGCGATCACCCCCGCCTTGCTGGCCGAATAGGCGGTATGCACCCGCCCGGTGCCCATCCGCAGCCCGGCCACCGAGGAGATGTTGACGATGGCGCCGGCACCCTGCCGCTCCATCACCGGCAGCACGTATTTGCAGCCCAGGAAGGGGGTCTTCAGGTTGAAGTCGATCTGCCGGTCCCAGACCTCCTCCGGCATATCGGCCGGGCCGCCGGGATGCGAGCCGCCGACGTTGTTGATCAGGATGTCGATCCGCCCGAAGCGCGCCAGGCAGGCGGCGACCGCGGCCTCCACCGCCTCCGCCACCAGCATGTCGCAGGTATGGGTCGTGCAGGTGCCGCCCTCGGCGGCGATCAGCCCGGCGGTCTCCTCGACCGCGGCCGGGACATTGTCCAATGCGAAGACCGCGGCACCCTGGCGCGCCAGCAGCACCGCCGTCGCCTTGCCATTGCCCCAGCCCGGCCCGACCGAGCCCGCCCCGGTCACCAGCGCCACCTTGCCCGCCAGATCCAGCATTTTCCCTGTTCCTCCCCGCTTGGCCAGCCAGTGCCCAGATACCGGGGCCGGCACGTCGAGCATGGGATGGAGTGCGCCGCCCGGCAAGCTTGGGCCGGCAAATACTGTTTCGTGAACGGATCGGGATGAACCCACGGTCGCGTCAGACGATGAACCCGCGTATTCACCCGCGTCTTCAACAGAACGAGGCCCCATGCCAGCTTTCCTGCGCCTTCTCATGCTTCCCGCCCTGCTGGTCACCGGCCTCGGTCTGGCCGCCTGCGAACGGGAGGGACCGGCCGAGCGCACCGGGCGTGGCCTCGACCGGGCTGGGCAGAACCTGCGGGATGCGGTCGACCCGCCCAAGGGGCCGGTGGAGCGTCTGGGCCGGTCCGTGGACCGCGCGGTGAACTGAGAGCACTCGAACCGAGGGCGCCTGGGTCGGGGCACCGCCCCACCCGGCCGCTGCCTGCGGTCGTCGAAGGCTAGATGTGGCGTTCGGCGCACCGTGACATGGCGGCCTGCCGGACCGCCGGGCGGGTCGCCCGCAGCATGTCGTGGATCACCGCCGCCGCCAGGCTCGGCGTGAAGGGCTTGGCGATGAAGCGCGCGCCCTCGACCTGCTGATGCGGTTCCGCCCGGGTGTAGCGGCCCGAGGCATAGACCACGGGCAAAGTTGGCCGGATGACCCGGGCGGCCCGTGCAAGGGCAAAGCCATCCGCCCCGCCCGGCAGATTGATATCACTCAACATCAACGCGATATCCGTCCGGTCGCACAATAAAGATAATGCCCCGCGCGCGTCCTCGGCCTCCAGCACCTCGAAGCCGAGGTCACAGAAGGCGTCAACCAAAGTCAGACGCACGAGGAAATCATCTTCAACGACAAGTAATACCGGATTGTGACTGTGCATGGTTAAGGTTCCTTGGCCCCCTAACCCAAGCCCCGGCATTAACCGATGTTGCCCTGGCCGATGTGACGAGCGCGTTACATAAGTTACAGCTTCAATACCCAGAAATCGACCGATCCGTAACGAAACCGCCGGGGCGCTACGGCCAGCCCGTCGTGATCAGGGCGCCTGATCCTGCATTTCCGCCACTTCCAGCAGGGCAGCGCCATTGCGCCGGGCCTGCATGGTCTCGGCGGCGCCACAGGACGCGCCCTGCAGCAGCGACGTTCCCGGCGCGGTCACTTCCAGTTTGGCACGGACCCGGCACAGGACCTGGCGGCTGCTGCTGGCCGAGCCGCCATGCCAGCGGCGGATCGCTTCCTCCCAGGTGCCGGTTTCCATGTACCAGCGGCGCAGGATCCCGCCGGCCCAGTCGGTGGCGCGCACCGGGTCGAGCGGCCAGTCGGAGCCGCGCGCATGGACCCGGGCATTCACCTGCACGCAGCCCGCCATGATGCTGCGTCCGGCCGGGGCCTGCGCCATCATCTGCCGGGCAGCGGCAAGGGTCTGCGGGTAGTGGGCCTGTCCGCCGATACTCAGGGCATTCGCATGCAGCCCGCTTTCCGACAGCGCGACCGCGACCATCAGCCCCGTTGGCAGGCCATGCACCTGTTCCGCCCGGCGTGCGGCGGCAAGGCAGGCGGCGCGCGGCGCATCGGAAGTCTCGGCCGGACCGCGGCCCGCATTGGCCGGCGGCAGCAGCTCCTGCGGCGCATCCGGCAGGCGTGGAGCGGGCGCGCGGACCAGATGCAGCAAGGACCGCTGCGGCATTGTTCCCGACGCAAGCGCGGGACTGGCGGCACGGCCCGGCGGGCTGGCATGGTTCCCCCCGCTACCCGGCATCGCGGCCAGCGAAGCCGGCACGGCTGCCGCCAGGGCCAGTCCCAGGCCGATCATCGCAACGCGGCAGGCCCGCACCGCCTGTGCGGTGCGAGTTATATCCCCCGAAGGGAGGGCGCCCCGGGCAAAACAGCCCGGGAACGCCGCTGAGGGTCGCCGGAAGTACCATGCCGGCTGGCCGTTCGCGGACGTCATGCCCTGGCGTTAGCATGCGCCGGAAGGATTCGGCAACATCGCGTGATCGGCCTGAAAGGACGGAACGGTCCCGCTGCCGCCCCAATTGCCGCATAAGGACATTCTGGGCCGGGAGAAACCGTCGCATGCACCATCCATCGCGCCGCGCCATCCTGGCAGGGCTGCCGGCCCTTTCCCTGGCCGGGGCTGGGGCCGGGGCCGGGGCTGCCCGTGCCGAGCCCGGCTATCCCGAGCGGGCCATCACCCTGGTGGTGCCCTTTTCCGCCGGGGGCGCCGCCGATATCGCCGCCCGGACCCTGGCGGCGCATATCCCGCGCTACCTGCCGCAAGCCGGCGTCCCCCAAGCCGGTGCTTCCCAAGCTGGGGCCGGCCTCCCCGGAGCCGCCCTGGTGGTGGAAAACCGCACCGGGGCCTCCGGCGCGGTCGGTACCGGCTTCGTCGCCCGCGCCCGGCCGGATGGGCTGACCCTGCTGCTGGCCCGCGTCGCCTCCTCGGCCATCCTGCCGGCGACCGACCCGCGCACCCCCTATGCCTGGGACGAGTTCAGCATGCTCGGCCTGCTGGACGAAAACCCCTTCGTCGTCTGCGTCCGCGCCGATGCCCCCTGGAAGACGCTGGCCGAATTGGTCGCGGCGCTGCGGGACGGGCCGGGGCGGCTGAACTTCGCCACCACCGGCCCGGCCACCATCCTCGACCTCGGCGTGCGGCACCTGTTCGCCAGCCTGGGCCTGCCGATCGATGCCGGGGTCGCCATTCCCTTTCGCGGCGGCGGCGAGGCGGTGGCGGCCCTGCTCGGCGGCCAGGCGCAATTCATCGGCAACAACCTCAGCGACATGATGGGCGCCATCACCGGCGGCCAGCTCCGCGCCCTGGTGGTCGGCACCGCCGAGCGGCTGGCAATGTTGCCCGGCGTGCCGACGGCGCGCGAGGCGGAAGTCGAGGCCCTGGCGCGGATCAGTGGCTGGAACGGCCTGTTCGGCCCTGCCGGCCTGTCGGATGGCGTGACCGAGCCCTGGTCCCGCGCCCTGGTCAAGCTGCGGAAGGACCGCGACTGGCTCGCCGCCACGCGCCGGGTCGGCTCCATTCCCCGGTTGCTGGACCCGGGCGAGACCCGCGACTACGTCCGCGCCCAGGTCACGCTCTACCGCGACCTGGCGAAGCGTCTGGGGCTGGTGTGATCCAGGCAG
>JAQGIA010000250.1 GCA_028291445.1 Belnapia sp. | reverse complement strand
CCCCCTATTGCGTCGGCGACCTGGTCGCTGAATTTCTCTCACGCATCGGCGTGACCACCTGCTTCGGCATCGTCTCCGTCCACAACATCCCGATGCTGGACGGCATCGGCCGCCGCAACGCCATCCGCTATGTCATGGCCCGCGGCGAGATGGGCGGTGGCCATATGGCGGATGCCTATGCCCGCGTCTCCGGCCATCTCGGCGTGATGTTCTCCTCCACCGGCCCCGGCGCCGCGAATACCGTGCCCGGCCTGGTCGAGGCGCAATTCGCCGGCTCCCCCGTGCTGCACATCACCGGCCAGACGCCGACCAAATTCATCGACCGGGACATGGGCACGGTGCATGACGTGCCGGGCCAGACCGCGATGCTCGAAGCCGTCTCGAAGGCCGCCTTCCGCATCCGCTCGGCGCAGGAGGCCCTCGGCGTGCTGACCCGCGCCGCCGCCCTGGCGCTGACCCCGCCGATGGGCCCGGTCAGCGTCGAGATCCCCATCGACATCCAGCGCAGCGCCATCCCCCGGCCGCCGCAGCTGGATACGCTGGTGCTGCCCATCCCGCCCGCCCTGGTCCCCGCCGAGGCGGCGCTCGATGAGGCCGCCGCCATCCTGGCGCGCGCCAGGCGCCCGATGCTCTGGCTCGGCAACGGCGCCAAGGAAGCCGGCGCCGAGGCCATGGCGCTGCTCGGCCTCGGCTTCGGCGCGGTGAATTCCTGGAATGGCCGGGGGATCATCCCCGAGGATCATCCGATGACCCTGGGCGGGATGCATGGCAACGGCTCCCCCCGGGTGCAGGAATTCTACCAGGGCTGCGATGCCATGCTGGTGGTCGGCAGCCGGCTGCGCGGGCATGAGACCGGCGACTTCTCGATCAAGCTGCCGCAGCCGCTGATCCATGTGGACGTGGACCCGCGCGCCAATGGCCGCACCTACGCTAATACCGCCTTCGTCTGCGGCGATGCGGCGCTGGTCATGGCCGGCCTGGCGCGACGCCTCGCCGGCCGCATGGCCGTCGACCCCGAATTCGCCGCCGACCTCGGCGAGATGCGCCGCCGCGCCCAGGCCGACTACCGCGACACCCTCGGACCCTATGCCGATTTCCCGGCCGAGTTGCGGAAGGCCATGCCGCGCGACGCGCTGTTCGTGCGCGACATCACCCTCAGCAACAGCAGCTGGGGCAACCGCATCTTCCCGGTCTATGGCCCGCGCGATGCGGTCCATCCCATCAGCGCCGCCATTGGCCCCGGCCTGCCCATGGGCGTCGGCGCGGCGATGGCCGGGATCCAAGGAGGGAAATCCCGCAAGACCATCGCCATGGTCGGCGACGGCGGCTTCGCCATGAACATGACGGAGCTTTGGACCGCGGTGCAGGAACGCGCCGAGCTGGTCATCATGGTGATGAACGACCGCGGCTACGGCGTCATCAAGCACATCCAGGGCGCGCTGCAGGATGGCCGGATGTTCTTCGGCGACCTGCAGGGGCCGGATTTGCAGAAACTCGCCGCCGTCGCCGGGCTGCCCAGCTTCAAGGTCTCCAGCGCCGCCGAGCTGGCCCCGACCATGGCCCGCGCCATCGCCACCCCCGGCCCCTCGCTGGTCGAGGTGGACATGATAGCCATCGGCGCCTTCCCGCCCTATGCGCCCTATAGCGGCATGGGCATCTACGCGCGGAAGGCGGCGGAATAACCCCGGGCCGGCGCAAGGCGGGGCCCGTTACCCGGGCCCGCCCTGCGCCTGAGCGCTACTCCGGTACGATTCCCGCCTTGCGCATCAGCACCTCGTTCATCGCCAGGTCGCGCCGGATGCGCTCGCGCAGCGCCTCCGGCCCGAAGGGCAGCGGCAGCAGGCCGAATTCGTCGCTGAGCCTTGCCGCCAGGGGCTGCGCCGTCGCATGGCGAACCGCCTCGGCCAGCGCCGTGGCCAGCGGCGCCGGCAGGCCCGCCGGCGCGGCCAGGCACCACCAGGCGCTGACCAGGAATTCCGCCAGCCCCTGCTCGATCATCGTCGGCACCGCCGGCATCGCCGCAAGCCGCTCCTCATGCGGCGTGCCGAGGGCGTTCAGCCGCTTTTCCAGCACATGCGCGCGGGCCGGGGCGAAGGTGGTGAACATCAGATCCACCCGGCCGGCCAGGATTTCCATCAACGCCGGTGCCGGCCCGCCGAAGGGCACATGCAGCATCTCCGTCCCGGTCCGCTCGCAGAACGCCAGCATCAGCAGATGCGCGGTCGAGCCGACCCCCCAGGTGCCATAGGACAGCTTGCCCGGCTGCCGTTTCGCCGCCTCGACCAATTGCTGGAAACTGTTCCAGCGCGGATGCGCCACCAGCAGATAGGCCGAGGAATACAGCAGGCTGATCGGGGTGAAATCCACCAGCGGATCGTAGCCGAGGTTCTTGAAGGCGAAGGGCGCCTGGGACAGCGCGGAATTGCTGCCGATCAGCAGGGTCGCGCCGTCCGGCCGGGCCCGCGCCACCAGCCGCGTGCCGATGGTGGTGGCGGCGCCCGACTTGTGCTCCATGATGAAATTGCCGCCGAAGCTCTCGGCGAAGCCTTCCTGCACGATCCGCGCGACCAGGTCGGTACCGCCGCCGGGCGGGAAGGGCACCACCAGGCTGACGCTGCGGCCATGCGGCCAGCCACCGGGCCCCTTGCCGCCTGATCCACTACCCCCACCGGTACCTTGGGCCAAGCCGAGCGCGGGCATCGCGCAAGCGGCGGCCCCGCCGAGCAACCCACGCCGAGGCAATCGCCCGCGGTTCACGCGCAGGTCCCCCGGCCGGAGACCGGACCGGCCATGGCTGTCCGGCCCACATCGCGCGTGGCTGCTTGCATCAAGGTGCCCTCCCAGGCTGCCCGGCCGTATCAGCCGAGCTTGTAGAACCGGCTCGCCGTCCCGCTGAACAGATCGCCGCGCTCCGTGGCGGATGCCCCGGCGGCGAGCTTCTTGCAGGCATTCCAGAACACGCCGTAGCTGTAGCTGCCCTTGTCGACCGGGAAATTGCTCTCGAACATGCAGCGCTTCGCGCCGAACAATTCGATGGTCGTGTCGATATACGGCTTCCACGCCGCCGCCAAGGCATCCGAGCCCGGCGGTTCGGCGCCATCCTCGAAGCCGAAGCCGTTGATCCGCATCCCCAACCCGCCGAGCTTCACATGCACGTTCGGACAGGTGGCGAGTTCGGCCATCGCCGCGCGCCATTGGGCGAAGACCGCGTCCCGCTTGCCGGCATAGCCACGGATGCCGAGCGGCCCGCCGACATGGTCGAGCACGATCGGCGTCTCCGGGAAGGCGCGGGCCAGTGCCGTCAGGCCGGGGATCTGCGGATGGTACAGCCAGGCGTCGAAGCTGAGGCCGAGCGGCGCCAGTTGCGCGAAGCCGGCCCGGAATTCGGCGCGCTCGAAAATATCCTCCGGCGGCTGGTAGGCCGGGTTCATGATGATGGGGTCCGGGTCCCAGCTGGTGATGTGGCGGATGCCGCGGAACCGCCCGCCGCCGGCCTGGACATGCGCGGCCAGCACGTCGCGGGCCTCCTCGCCGATCATCAGGTTCACATGGCCGACGATGCCTTCGCAGACCTTGGTCGGGCCATAGCCGCCGCTCGCGCTCATCGCTGCGATGCCGTTGACGAACTCGGTCTCGCCCACCGGCTGGTACGCCTCCGGCCCGCCGGCGCGATGCATCGCCCGGCACTGTACGAAGACGGTCGAGACGATGTTGTGCCCCTGCCGCGTATCGGCCAGCAGCTCGTCCAGCAGGTAGCGCCAGCCCGGCCGGTCCCAAAGGTGGTGGTGCGGATCGACGATCGGCAGCGCCGGGTCCAGCGCCTCCTCGGTATGGCGGGCCAGCCAATCCTCGCGGACCGGTACGTAATGCGCATTGGCGCTATTGCTCATCGCGGGTGGTTCCCCTGGACGTTTCCCCGGCGAGGATATCCCCCCGCGCCGCCGCCGACTATGCTTCGCGCCGCAAAAGCCTTCGGGCAGCGAGGGAGACATGGGAATGAGCTTGCCACTGGACGGGCTGCGGGTGATCGAGGTGGGCCAGGCCCTGGCCGGGCCGCTCGCCGGCGTGATCCTGGCCGACATGGGCGCCGATGTGATCAAGATCGAGAAACCCGATGGCGGCGACGACGCCCGCATGTGGGGGCCTCCCTATGGGCCGGACGGCGAGACCTCGCTCTATTTCCACAGCCAGAACCGCAACAAGCGCAGCGTCGTGCTCGACCTGAAGAAGGCCGCGGACATCGCCGCGCTGCATACGCTGTGCGAGACCGCCGATATCCTCATCCAGAACCTCCGCCCCGGCGTGGTGGATGAGATCGGCATCGGGCCGGAGGCGATGCTCGGCCGCCATCCGCGGCTGATCTACTGCTCCATCTGGGCCTTCGGCTACCAGGGGCCGATGCGCCTCAACCCCGGCTTCGACCCCTTGCTGCAAGCCTATGGCGGCATGATGAGCGTCACCGG
>JAQGIA010000214.1 GCA_028291445.1 Belnapia sp. | reverse complement strand
GGCCGATGACGGCCCGGCACTGGCTGCCGACCAGGTCGGCGCCGGTGATGCCGACGGTCCAGCCGAGCCGCGAGGCCATGCTGACGATCTGGTCCGTCGCATGGACGGTCTTCGGCCGGCGGATGCGCGGGATGGCCTCCATCTCGGCCACCGTCTCGTACATCTTCATGGCCGTCACGGTGGTCTTGAGCCGCAACAGCGCATTGAGTTCGGCAACCAGGCGCTGGGCCTCGGTCTGGTCGGACATGATGATTTCCTCCTGGGCGGAGACTACGCCAGAGCGCCGCCCGGTTGACCAGCGCTCGCCCTGCCGCCGACACTGCGGCCTCCCCGCCGAAAGATCCCGCCCATGGCCCTGCACCGCCTCGCCGCCACGCCGGATACCATCCGCATCAGCGCCTTCGATGCCCGCTTCCCGCCGGTGCTGACCATCGAACCGGGCGATACGGTGGAGGTGGAATGCGTCTCCGGCCGGGACGAGGTGCTGCCGCCGCCCGGCAGCGGCATGACCGTCCCGCCGGCGCTGGCCGCCATCATCGCCGCCAATCCCGGCATGGTCGCCGGGCATATCTGCACCGGGCCCATCGCCATCGCCGGCGCCATGCCCGGCGACATGCTGGAGGTGCGGATCGACCGGATCGAGCATGGCTCGGACTGGGGCTACAATACCATCCGCCCGCTGGCCGGCACCCTGCCGGAGGATTTCCCCGAGCCGGCGAAGATGATCATCCCGATCGACTCGGCCGCCGGCACCTGCCGGCTGCCCTGGGGGCTCGACCTGCCGCTGGCGCCCTTCTTCGGGGTGATGGGCGTGGCCCCGCCCCCCGCCTTTGGCCGGATCAGCAGCAAGGAGCCGCGCATCCACGGCGGCAACCTCGACAACAAGGAACTGACCCAGTGCAGCACGCTGTTCCTGCCCGTTTTCGTGCCCGGCGCCAATTTCTCCGCCGGCGACGGCCATGGCGTGCAGGGCGACGGCGAGGTCTGCGTCACCGCGTTGGAGTGCTGCCTGACCGGCACCTTCACCTTCATCCTGCACAAGGCCGAAGGCGGTGCGCCGCTTCTGGCGATGCCACGGGCCGAGACGCCGACCCACTACATCAGCATGGGGATGCACGAGGATCTGGACCAGGCGATGAAGGGCGCGCTGCGGGAGATGATCGCCTTCATCGTCGCCCGCACCAACCTCTCACGGGAGCAGGCCTATGCCTTCTGCTCGCTCGCCGTCGATTTCCATGTGACCCAGACGGTGAACGGCGAGAAGGGCGTGCACGGCCTGCTGAAGAAGGGCCTACTGTTCTGAGCTCAGCGCACCAGCCGCAAGGTGCCTGAGGAGGGAATCTCCCCGGCCGATTTCTGCAGGTTGAGCAGCTGCGTGGTCAGCGCGAGCACCCGCAAGGTCTGGTCCTCGGCGTCATCCTGCTCGGCGACGAACCAGCGCCGGCCGCGGTAGTCGGTGGCGATGCGCGGCCGCGCCGGCGGCTGCGGCCAGAGCCGGAACAGCCGCGGGGTGGCGGTGCCGCCGCCGGCCCGCGGCACCGCGATGCGATAGGCGATGCCCTGCTCCTCCCGCCGCTGCACCGCGCCGAGGTAGTGCAGCACCTCCTCCACCGAGCGGAGATACCAGGCGAGGCCGGAGGGTGCGGCATGGCCGGCGGGGATCGCCTGGTCCGCCACCTCATCGGCATTGCAGGGGTCGCCCTCCTGGGTGATCGGCGAGATCTGCGGCGGCTCGTTGTCGAGCGCCAGGGCGGTGAAGGGCGGCCGGGACCCGGGGCGGCCGGGCACGCAGATGACCAGCTGATTGACCGCCCGGTACAGCTGCCAGCCCGACCCGGACCGGCGCAGGCTGACGCCGGCCTCCTTCAGCATCGCCAGCCGCTCCGGCGCCGAGGCCTCCGCCCGGCTGAGTGCCGGACCCAGCGGGATCAGCCGGGTATAGCCGTTGAAGCGCAGCCGGCCGGAGCGGGTGAGCCGGCCCACGATGGCCTGGAAGGGATCGCAAGGCAGCGCTGCCGCATCGCCCGCCGCACAGGCCGCCTCGGCAGCGGGGTCCAGCGGCTGCCGCGCCGCCGGGTCGTTGACGATGATGCGGCCGCCCGGCCCCTCGTCGAATTTCGAGATCAGCAGATGCAGCAGCAGCTGGTCCGGCAGGCCGCGGTCGGACAGCAGCCGCAGCAGCACCGGGTCGATCGGCCGCAGCAGCCCGCGGGCGAATTCCTGCCGGTCTAGCGGGCCGATGTCGAAGCTCGGGTTGCTCGCCGCCAGCAGCGCCGGCTGGGTCCCGCTGTTCACCGCCGTCAGGTCGTAGCCAAGCCCCGCCGACAGGCTGAAGGAGCCGTGGATGGCGCCGATGGTGGTGAAATGCAGCGGCGCCTGGTCCCGCGCCCGCAGCACGTTGGTGACCAGCAGCGTATCCGTCGCCGCCTCCACCGTTGAATTATAGGCGACGCTGTGGTCGGTGATGGTGCCGCTGAGGGAACAGCCGCCAAGCAGCAGGACGGCGAGCAAGGTCGGCAGGGCGCGATGGGTCATGCCCCACCATGCCCTAGCCCTGGTGAGCGGCGGATGAAACCCTCGCCAGATCATCCGGCCGGCGGCAAGCTAGCCGGCTAATCCGGGAGTTAGCCCATGGCCGCCACCTTGTTCCGCAACCTGCGCCTGTTCGATGGCCTGGCCGATACCCTGGCGGAGGGGATGGAGGTGCTGGTCGAGGGCGAGCGGATCAAGGAAGTGGCCGACCGGCCCATCGCCAGCAGCGCCGCCCGGGTCATCGATTGCGGTGGCCGCACGCTAATGCCGGGGCTGATCGACGCCCATGTGCACGCCTATGGCGTGGATGCCGACCTCGGCCGGCTGGACAAGCTGCCGCGCAGCCTCCAGGCGCTGCAGGCCGCCGAACGACTGAAGGACTCGCTGAAGCGCGGCTTCACCAGCATCCGCGACGCCGGCGGCGCCGACTGGGGCCTGGCGATCGCCTGCGACACCGGGCTGATCACCGCGCCCCGGCTATTCTACCCGGGCCGCGCGCTGTCGCCGACCGGCGGGCATGGCGACATGCGGGCCAATGTCCTGCTCGACCAATTCTGCGGCTGCTGCGCCCCGACCCAGGCGATCGCCATCATCGCCGATGGGGTGGACGAGGTACGGAAGGCGGTGCGCAGCGAACTCAAGCGTGGCGCCCATGCCATCAAGATCATGGCCAGCGGCGGCGTCGCCTCGCCGTCCGACCCGATCTATGCGCTGCAATACAGCGACGAGGAGATCGCCTGCGCCGTCTGGGAGGCCAAGGCCTGGCGCAGCTATGTCCTGGCGCATGCCTATACGCCCGAGAGCATCCACCGGGCGGTACGTCTCGGGGTCCGCAGCATCGAGCATGCCAATCTGATCGATGCGACGACCGCGGAATTCATGGCCGAGAAGCAGGCCTTCGCGGTGCCGACCCTGGTGACCTACGAGGCCCTGGCCGAGGAAGGCCCGGCGCTGGGCATGCCGCCCGAAAGCATGGCCAAGCTGTCCAGCGTGCAGGAGGCCGGCCTCGGCAGCCTTGAGATCCTGGCCCGTGCCGGCGTGCGCATGGGGTTCGGCACGGATCTGCTGGGGGCGATGCACCGGCGGCAGTCGGACGAGTTCATCATCCGCCGCCAGGCCCTGCCCGCCGCCGATGTCCTGCGCAGCGCCACCAGCACCAATGCGGCGCTGCTGCAGAAGGACGGCCAGCTCGGCGTGGTGGCGGCCGGGGCCTTGGCCGACCTCATCCTGGTCGATGGCGATCCCATCGCCGATATCGGCGTGCTGACCGGCCAGGGCGAGCGCATCCCCTTCGTGATGAAGGGCGGGGCTGCGCTGATCGACCGGCTGGGGTGACGGCGGGTCAGCCCAGCGTCACCTCGAAACCCTTCGCCGTCGCCGGCCGGGCCATCATCCGGGCATACCAGGCGGCGACATTGGGCAAGGTATCGAAGGGCACCAGATGCCGCTCGTGCCGCCAGGCCCAGCCGAGGATGGCGAAATCGGCAATGCTTGGGGCGCCCTCGGTCGCGACATACTCCCGCCCGGCCAGGCGGCGATCCAGCACGCCATAGAGCCGCTTGGTCTCGTCGCCATAGCGCTTGACGCCATAGTCCTTCGCCGGCCCATCCGGCTGCATCAGGAAATGATGCACCTGGCCGGGCATCGGACCGAAGCCGCCCATCTGCCACATCAGCCATTCCAGCACCGGGACCCGCGCCCGCAGGTCGGCGGGCAGGAACTTGCCGGTCTTTTCGCCGGGATAGAGCAGGATGGCGCCGCTTTCGAAGACGGTGATCGGCTGGCCACCCGGCCCGTCCGGATCGATGATCGCCGGGATGCGGTTGTTCGGGCTGAACGCCAGGAAATCCGGGTTGAACTGCTCGCCCTTGCCGATATTTACCACCTTGACGGTGTAGGGCAGCCCCATCTCCTCCAGCGCCACGCTGATCTTGCGGCCGTTGGGCGTGTTCCAGGTGTGCAATTCGATCATGCGTCCCGCTCCTCGTGCTTGTGGCCGAGCCTAACCGGGCCGCGACATGCTGGCGAGCGATCGGGGCGAGCGATTAGGGCGAATGGTTGGACCGGGCGACGGCGCATGTGTCGGCCCGGCCACGCGCCGCCACCAAGCCGCGGCCATGGCGTCGAAACCGCTTCCCAAGGGCGTTGCAGTGCCGCAATTCTTAACTGCGCGTCGTGGTGGGGAAATGACCGCGGCGCTGCGATTTGGGGGATGCTTCCATGCTGGCGATGACACTTCCGGCTCCGCGCCGAAAGTCGGTAGGGCTTGCCTATGTGCTCTGGGCGTTGTTCGGCCTGTTCGGCCTGCACCGTTTCTACCTCGGCCGCAATCTCTCGGCCGCCGGCATGGCCGCCATCACCGTGCTCTCGGTGCCGATGATCTGGAGCGGCCTCGGCCTGCTCGGCTTCGTCACCACCGGCACCTGGGCGCTGGCCGATGCGCTGCTGATCCCGGGCATGGCCAAGGAATTGAACGAGCAGCTGCCCGTCACCTGATCCCGCCACGTCTCCCTTCCCCCAGGGGAGACAGCCTGGCCCGTAATTCTGCTGCCCTCCCGGCCCCCGCCGGGAGACCCCCTGCAAAGACGCCGCCTGCTTGCTACCGCGGCGGCCCTATTGGCCACCCCGCGCCTGGCAAGGGCCGACGAGAGCCGCACCCTCCGCTTTGTGCCCTATGCCGATGTCGCCATCATCGACCCGATCTGGAGCAGGAATTACGCAACCCGCACCCATGCCCATCTGGTCTGGGACACGCTCTACGGGGTCGACGATGAATTGCGGCCCTCGCCGCAGAGGGTCGCCGGCCATGTGGTGGAGGGCGACGGTGACCCTGCGCGAGGGCCTGCGCTTCCATGACGGCGCACCGGTACTGGCGCGGGACTGCGTCGCCAGCCTGCAGCGCTAAAGGGCTGAACGGAGGTGGCCGGGGCTGTGCCCCGGCCACGAGCGCTCAGCCCAGCTTCTGCTTCAGCACGTCGTTCACCAGGGCCGGGTTGCCCTTGCCCTGCATGGCCTTCATCACCTGACCGACGAAGAAGCCGAACAGCTTGTCCTTGCCGGCACGGTACTCGTCGAGTTTTTCGGCATTGGCGGCCATGACCCGGTCGATGACGGCTTCGATGGCGCCGGTATCCACCACCTGACGCAAGCCACGGGCGTCCACGATGGCGGGGGCGCGCTCCCCGGTTTCGAACATGATCGCCAACACATCCTTGGCGATCTTGCCGTTGATCGTCTTGTCGGCGATCAGGTCGAGCAGCTCGGCGAGGCCGGTAGCGCTGACCGGGCTGGAGGCGATGTCATGCCCGGTGCGGTTGAGGGCGGCGAAGAAATCGCCGGTCACCCAATTCGCCACGGTCTTGGCGTCGCGGCCCTGCGCCACCGCCTCGAAGAAGGCCGCGGTCTCCTTCTCCAAGGTCAGGACATGCGCGTCATAGGCCGAAAGCCCCATGGCGGCGTAGCGCGCGCGGCGTGCATCCGGCAATTCCGGCAGCGCCGCCTTCAGCGCCTCGACCCAGCCGGCATCCAGCACCAGCGGCGGCAGGTCGGGGTCGGGGAAGTAGCGGTAGTCATGCGCATCCTCCTTGGAGCGCATCGAGCGTGTCACGCCCCGGCTGGTGTCGAACAGCCGGGTTTCCTGGACAACCTCGCCGCCACTTTCAAAAACGTCGATCTGCCGCCGCGCCTCGGCCTCCACCGCCTGCATGACGAAGCGGATGGAATTGACGTTCTTCACCTCGCAGCGCGTCCGATACGGCTCGCCCGCCTTGCGTACCGAGACGTTGACATCGGCCCGCATCGAGCCCTCGTCCATGTTGCCGTCGCAGGTGCCGAGGTAGCGCAGGATCTGCCGCAGTTTCGTCAGGTAGGCGCCGGCTTCCTCGGGGCTGCGGATATCCGCTTCGCTGA
>JAQGIA010000168.1 GCA_028291445.1 Belnapia sp. | reverse complement strand
CGGCGTTGCGCCCGGCCGCCGGGTCGCGCCAGAAAAGCAGGAAGGCCTGATCGAAGATCTCGAACTGGTCGCGCCGGTGGACCATCACGCCGCGCAGCGCCGCATGCACCTGGCGGCGGTCGCCGATCTCGACGAAGGCCAGCGCCTGCATCGCCGCCAGGGTCTCGGAGGGCCCGACCGGCACGCCGGTACGGCGCAGCAACCGGCCGAAGGCGAGGATATTGGCGGCCAACGCGCCGCCGCCGGCACCTTCCCCGGCGGTGGCGAGGGCCATCGCCTCGCCGAGGTCGGCCGGCATGTCGCTCAAGCGGCCTTGGCCTCCGCCACCAGCCGGGCGGCCTCGGCACCGCGCAGCTTGGCGATGTCGTCCTGGTACTTGAGCAGCACGCCCAGCGTCTCATCGACCGCCGCCGGCTCCAGCTCCTCGGCTTCGAGCGCCGCCAGCGCCGCGGCCCAGTCGATGGTCTCGGCGACGCCGGGCAGTTTGAAATAGTCCCCGGTCCGCAGCTTCTGCACGAAGGCGACGACCTGGGCCGAGAGCGCCGCCGGGACCTGCGGCGCCCGCATGGTCAGGATGGCGCGTTCCCGCACCGCATCCGGGTAGTCCACCCAGTGATAGAGGCAACGGCGGCGGATGGCGTCATGCACCTCCCGCGTGCGGTTGGAGGTGATGATGACCACCGGCGGCACCACCGCCTTGATGGTGCCGAGCTCGGGGATGGTGAGCTGGAAATCGGCCAGGATCTCCAGCAGGAAGGCCTCGAAGGGCTCGTCGGCGCGGTCCAGCTCGTCGATCAGCAGGACGGCCGGGCCGCCTTCGGGGCTCAGCGCCTGCAACAGCGGGCGTTCCTGGAGGAAGCGGCGGTCGTAGATGCCGCGCTCCAGGCTCTCGCGGTCGGCGCCGCCGCCGGAGACCTCGGCCAGGCGGATCGCCATGAGCTGCTTGGCATGGTTCCACTCATAGGCCGCCGCCGAGAGGTCCAGGCCGTCGTAGCATTGCAACCGTACCAGGCGGCGCGGCAGGCCCGCGGCCAGCACCTTGGCGATCTCGGTCTTGCCGGTGCCCGGCTCGCCTTCGAGGAACAGCGGCCGGCCCATCTTCAACGCCAGATGCACCGTGGTCGCCAGCGCCCGGTCGGCGACATAGCCGCCGGCCGCCAGCAGCCGCTGGGTCGCTTCGACAGTTGCGGGTAAGTCGGGTGCGGGCAAGCCGGGTGCAGGAAGGTTGGGCGCAGGAAGTTTGGCCGCAGGAAGGTCGGCTGCGCTCACAGGAATAACAGCACCAGGATCACCACCATGATGGCCGCGCCGCCCCAGAACTGCAGCGGCAGGCCGAAGGGCTCGAAGGCCCCCAGCAGCCGCAGCGGCTGCATCCCGGCCGGGTCCAGCGGACGGGGATTAGGCCGGGTGACCGGGGCACCCGAAGCGCTCGGCCCCTCGGCGCCATGCATGGTCAGCGGCCCGGGGCCGGCGGCATCGGCCAGGTACTCGGTATCGGTGCCGGCGACGGCGGCGACCGGCGGGGCTGCTGCTGCCGGCTCCGCCACAGCTTCGGCCACCGGCGGCGGGGTCAGCCCGGCGGCGAAGCGGTTGAAGAACTGGTCGGCCATCTGCTTCGCGGTGCTGTCGATCAGCCGGCCGCCGAGCTGGGCCATCTTGCCGCCGACCTGCGCCTTGACGCTGTAGGTCAGCAGGGTCTCGGAAGGCCCCAGCTCCTCCAGCGCCACATCGGCGCCGCCCTTGGCGAAGCCCATGGCGCCGCCGTTGCCCTCACCGGTGATGGTGTAGCTGGCTGGCGGGTTGAGATTTTCGAGTTTCACCTTGCCGCCGAACTTGGCCGACATCGGGCCGAGCTTCAGGGACACCTTGGCCTGAAACTGGTCGTCGCCGATCCGTTCGACGGATTCGCAACCGGGAATGGCGGCCTGCAGCGACTGCGGGTCGTTCAGGGCTTCCCAGACTTGCTGCCGCGGCGCGGGGATGCGCCGCTCGCCGGTCATTTCCATGCTTGGCTCCTGAGTTTGGACGGACCTTAAAGCAGATCGCCCCCGGCTCAAATCGCCGGCGGCGGAACGCGGCCCGATGGGAAGGATGGGCAGCCCGGTGTGGTGGGATGCCTGGCGGGGCACCCCTGGCACGAAGGCCGTCCTGCGGCAAATCGGTCGATGAAGCGGTCCTCGGCGAGCCTGGAACGGCCGGGGTGGGCGATCGGGGTGGGCGGCCGGGGAGCAAAGGCTGATCCATTCATGGCAGCGGGCCAACGCGCCACGGACCGGCCGGGTTCACCATGCCCGGGCCGTCCTGCACGCAGCACCGGGGGTGCGAGGCCGGGCGTCTTCGGCTATTGCCTTCCTCTGCCATGCCGCGGCCGCCGCGGCCCTTCATCTTCAGCCGCTGAGGAGTTCTACCGATGCCCTATGTGATCGGCGCCGATGTCCCGGAGGAGCCGGCCGGCCATCGCTTCGCCCGGCTGCTGGAACGCCCCGGCATCCTGCAATTGCCCGGCGCCCACAATGGGATGGCCGGGCTGCTGGCGAAGAAGGCCGGCTTCGAGGGGCTTTACCTCTCGGGCGCCGCCATGACCCTCTCCATGGGCATCCCCGACCTCGGCATGATCACCGTGGACGAAGTCGCCTTCCACATTCGCCAGATCGCCCGTGCCACCGCCCTGCCGCTGCTGGTCGACGGCGACACCGGCTATGGCGAGGCGCTGAACGTCATGCACATGGTCCGCACCTTCGAGGATGCCGGCGCCGCCGCGGTGCATCTGGAAGACCAGTTGCTGCCGAAGAAATGCGGCCATCTGAACGACAAGAAGATGGCCGATGCGCATGACATGGCGGCCAAGGTCGCCGCCGCCCGCAAGGCCCGCCGCCACCTCTACATCATCGCCCGCACCGATGCCGCCGCCAGCGAGGGCATGGACGGCGCCCTGGCCCGGGCCAAGCTCTATCTCGACAGCGGCGCCGATGCGATCTTCCCCGAGGCGCTGAACAACCGCGAGATGTTCTCGGAATTCTCCCGCCGCATCCGGGCGGAGGGCTATCCGGACGTGAAGCTGCTGGCGAACATGACCGAGTTCGGCCGCACGCCCTTCTTCACCGCGCAGGAATTCCAGGAGATGGGCTACCAGATGGTGATCTGGCCGGTCTCCGCCGCCCGCGTCGCCAACAAGGCGATGGAGGAGCTGTTCGTGTCCATCCGGGAGAACGGCGGGACGCACAAGCTGGTGGACCGGATGCAGACCCGCGCCGAGCTCTACGACACCATCGGCCTGCATGCCTATGAGGCGCTGGATACCAGCCTCATCGCCACCATCGTGCCGCAGGCGATGCCGCAGCGCTGACAGAAGCCCCCGAAGCAACGGTCCGGCCCTTGCGGGGGCCGGACCGGATCAGGAGGCGGCGGCTGGCTGGTGCGGCAGGGAATCGGCCGGCAGATCCTCGAAATCATCGGCCCAGAGGTTCAGCATCGCGCCCGGGGCATGGAACCGGGTGCGCAGCTTGTGCCGGGCGGCCGCCTCGATCCGTGGCTGCGCCTTGGCGAAGCACTGCAGCACCTCGGCCGTCTTGAAGTGCCGCCGCGCGCTGATGTCCTGCAAGGCGCCGAGTGAAATGGAGCAGGGCACCAAGGCTCCCGCTTCCTCAACCTCGAACAGCACCCGCCGGCCATCGAGCCGTGCCGAGCGCACCGTCTCCGAGGATTGACTGTCGTTCGGCATGAGTGGGTCCCTGAAATGATGGACGCCACATCGCGCCGCGTCTTTCAGATGGCCCTGCCATGCCGCGGATTCAATCGCGCGCGGGGGATCAACCGCGCGGGGCCTTGGGGAAATCCTTCGGCGTCAATCCGCCCAACTCGGTCAGCAGCAGCGGCCAGGATCGCAACCCCTCGTCGAGCGAGGCCAGCCGGAAGAACTCGTTCGGTGCATGCGCATCCTCGTCCGGGGAGGCCAGGCCGAACATCAGGCTGTCGATGCCGAGGCTTTCCTGGAACAGCGTGGTGATCGGCACCGTGCCGCCCGCCCTGGTCCGCACCGGGCGGCGGCCATGGATCCATTCCGTCACCCGCTCGGCGGCCAGCAGCAGGGGGTGTCGCGGGCCGAGGGTGAAGGCGCGGGTGCCGCCCGGGCGGTACTGGAACTCGATCACCACGCCGGCCGGGCAATGCGCTTCCAGATGCCCCCGCACCGCTGCCTGGGCCGCCGCCGGCTCCTGCCCCGGAACCAGCCGCATGGTCAGCTTGGCATGCGCCTCGCACGGCAGCACGGTCTTGCCGCCGGCTCCGGTATAGCCGCCCCACATGCCGTTCACCTCGATGGTGGGCCGCACCGTGGTGCGTTCCCGCACGGTATAGTCCGGGTCGCCGAAGGGGGCGGCGCCGAGGTCGGCGTACCAGGCGGCTTCGTCGAAGGGCAGGCCGGCGGCCTCGGCACGGATGTCCTGGGTGACGTCCATGGCGCCATCGAGAAAGCCCGCCACCCGGATGCGTCCCTGTTCGTCGTGCAGCGAGGCGACCAGCTTCGCCATCTCGTGCAAGGCGTTCCGCACCGCCCCGCCGACCCGGCCGGAATGCGCGTCCTTGGCCGCCGTCCGCAGGCTGAAGGCCAGGGCGGTGATGCCGCGGCAGCCGATGCTGACGCTGGGGAAGCTGATGCTGGCCCGGCCGCCATCGGCCGAGAGCATGGCATCCGCCGCCAGCAGGTCGCGGTATTTCTCGATGATGGCCGGCAGGGACGGCGAGCCAACTTCCTCCTCGCCTTCGAGAAAAAATTTGATGTTGACCGGGCAGCCGCCCTCCATCGCCAGGAAGGCGCCGATGGTCTCGATCGCGATCAGGGTCGAGCCCTTCACGTCGGAGGCGCCGCGGGCATAGATCCGCCCATCGCGGATGCTGGGCTCGAACGGCGGCGTCACCCATAGTTCCAGCGGGTCCGGCGGCTGCACGTCGTAATGGCCGTAGAGGATGATGGTGGGCTTGCCGGGGGCGCCGAGCCAGCTCGCGTAGATCGCCGGCTGGCCGCCGCCGTCCAGCAGCTGCACGTCATGCAACCCGAGCGCCCGCAGCCGGTCGCACAGGAAGTCCCGCGCCGCCGCCATGCCGCCGGCATAGGCCGGGTCGGTGCTGACCGAGGGCAGCCGCAGCAGCGCCAGCAGCCGGTCGAGGATCGCCGCCCGCTGCCCCAGCAGATGCTGGCCGACCTGTTCGCTCATGCGCCGCGCCCCTGTCCCCGCCACAAGATCCAGGCGGTGAAGCCCAGCATGACCAGCCCGCCCCCGGCCATCAAGGGAATGGCGACCCCCGGCCCCCAGCGATCCGCCAACGCGCCGATCGCCAGGGCGCCGGCCGGACCCATCCCGATGCAGGTGGCGACCAGACCCAGCACGCGGGACCGTGCCTCGGCCGGCGCCCGGACCACCGGCAGGGCGGTCTGCAAGGCGGCGAAGACGGCGGTGCCGATCCCGCCCAGCATCAGTACCAGGATCGCCACCGGCAGCGACGGCGCCAGCCCGACCAGCAGCAGGCACAGCATGAAGATGCCGCAGCCGGCCACCATCAGCGGCGCCGAGAGCGGCACCCCGCGGCGGGTCGCCAGCGCCAGCCCGGTCAGCAGCGCACCGGCCGGCTCCGCCGCCGTCAGCATGCCGATCTGCAAGGGGGAGGCGCCATAGGCCTGCGCTCCCAGCGCCGGCAGCACCGCGGTGAAGCTGAAGCCGAAGACGTTCATCGCCAGGGTCACCAGGATCACCGCCTGCAGCACCGGCAGGCGCCGCACCACCCGCACCGCATCGGCGACATCGGCGACCAGCCGGCGTGGCCGCAGCCGGCGCGGCACCTGCGCATGCCGCACCCCGGCCAGCAGGGCGAAGGCCAGCGCATAGCAGCCGGCGGCGACGCCATAGGCCACGGCCAGGCCCAGGGTCTGGTAGAGCAGCCCGCCGAGCAGCGGCCCGGCCATGCGGGTGGTATTCGCCGTCAGGCTGTCGGTGGCGACGGCCGGCACCATGTCGGCCTCGCCGGCGACCTCGGTCACCATCCGCCGGCGCGAGGCCATCTCGCCGGTCCAGACCAGCCCGCCGAGGAAGCCCGATGCCGCCAGGTGCCAGACCTGCAAACCGCCCAGGCTCGCCAGGGCGACGATGGCGCAGGCGCTGAGCCCGCTCGCCATTTGCCCCGCCATCAGCAGCCGGCGGCGGTCCAGCGTTTCCGCCAGCGCCCCGGCCACGGCGCCGAACAGCAGCAGCGGCAGCGCCCGCATCAGCACGATGACGGAGACCGCCAGCGCCGAGCCGGTGAGGGCGAAGACATGGATGCCGGCTACCAGGATCTCGACCCATCGCATGGCATTGGCCAGCCCGCCGACCGCCCAGAGGCGAACGAAGTCGGGATTGGCGAAGAGCCGTGCCAGCGGATGATCCGGCGGGGCGCGCGGTATGGCGGGTGGCGGGCTTCGGCCCATCATTGGCGTGCTGGCATCGGCCGCAGCCTCCCGAATGTCGGGCGGGAAGGCAAGTGCCGGGGTTTAACAGTGCCGGGTATTCGCAGGCGTGGGGGAACGGCAAGTGTCGGGGATGGCAAGCGGGGGATGCCAAGCGGGGGATGGCAAGCCTGGCGAAGCGGTGCAGGATCGGCCGCAACGTTGCGGAGGAAACCAGCCATGCCCCATGCCCAGGCCGAAGGCGCCCGTCTCTGGTACGAG
>JAQGIA010000167.1 GCA_028291445.1 Belnapia sp. | reverse complement strand
CGGCGACCCGGCCGGCCCTGATATCGGCGCCGATGATGAAGGTCGGCAGCAGCGCGATGCCGAGCCCGGCCACGACGGCATCCCGCATCATGTCGCCGTTGTTCACCCGCAGCGCCGGCCGGCCGTGGATGATCGACGCGCCCTCCGGCAACAGGAACCGCCAGTCGGCCGCGCCGCGATTGAGGTAGAAGATGCCGCGATGCGCCTCCAGCTCGGCGGGCGAGGATGGCGTGCCGTGCCGGGCGAGATAGCCGGGCGAGGCCACCAGGACACGCCGGCTGCTGGCGAGCTTCCAGGCAATGAGGCGCGTGTCGCCGAGCGATCCGTGCCGCACCACGGCGTCGTAGCCATCCGCCGCGGCATCGACGCGGCGGTCGTCGAGGTCGAGCGTCAATTCGATCCGGCCATGCGCCGCCAGGAAGGGATAGAGCGCCGGCCCGAGATGCATCCGGCCGAAGGTCACCGGCACCGAAAGCCGCAGCGGGCCGGATAGCGTACCGCGCCGCTCCGTCATGTCGGCGGCGGCCTCCTCGACATCGCGCACGATCCGCCCCGCACGCTCCAGGAAGGCCGCGCCATCCTCGGTCAGCGAGACGCCCCGGCTTGCCCGGTGCAGCAGGGCGGTGCCCAACTCGCGCTCCAGCTCCGCCAGGCGATCGCTGACCACCGACTTCGCCAGCCTCAGGCGCCGTGCGGCCAGGGTGATCGACCCGGCCTGGGCGATTGCGACGAAGGTGGCGATCCCATCGAGCTTCATCATCGTTCGGAGAACCCGACTTCCAGTTCCGGCGCTTGCAGTCTGACCGCCGCCCGGGTTGCGCGCCACACTGCCGCCGCAGGCAGCGCTCGGCGCCGCCAGGAGACCGGATCATGAAGCCTTCGCTGCTGGGCGCCGTCGCTGCCCTTTCCCTTGCCGCGCTCACCGCGCCGGCCGCCGCGCAGGTACCGCCCTTCCCCGCCGGCTTCCGGACCGAGGCCATCATGGTCGAAGGCGTGACCCTGCATGTGCGGACCGGCGGCCAGGGACCGGCGGTGCTGCTGCTGCACGGCTATGGCGAGACCGGCGACATGTGGGCGCCGCTGGCCGCCGAACTGGCCCGCGACCACACGGTCGTGGTGCCCGACCTGCGTGGCATGGGCCTCTCCTCCCGGCCGGAAGACGGCTACGACAAGAAGACGCAGGGCCAGGACATGGCGCAGCTGCTCGATGCGCTGCGGATCGGCCAGGCGGCGCTCGTCACCCACGACATCGGCAACATGGTCGGCTACGCCCTGGCCGCCCAGTATCCGGACCGCATCACCCGCTTCGTCCTGATGGATGCGCCGCTGCCGGGGGTCGGTCCCTGGGAGGAGGTGCTGAAAAGCCCGCTGCTCTGGCACTTCCGCTTCGGCGGACCCGACATGGAACGGCTGGTCGCCGGGCGGGAGAGGATCTACCTCGACCGCTTCTGGAACGAATTCTCGGCCGATCCGCGGCACTTCGGCGAAGCCTCGCGCCAGCACTATGCCGCGCTTTACGCACGGCCCGGCGCGATGCGGGCCGGCTTCGCGCAATTCCATGCCTTCGACCAGGACGCCGTCGACAACCAGGCCTTCCTGGCCCGCGGCAAGCTTGCGATGCCGGTGCTGGCGGTCGGCGGCGGCGCCTCCTTCGGGCCGTTGATGGAGGTCGTGGCGCGTGCCGCCGCGACCGATGTCCGGGGTGCCGTCGTCGCCGGCTCCGGCCATTGGCTGATGGAGGAGCAGCCGGCGGCGACCGTCGCGCTGATCGCGGCCTTCCTGCGCCAGAGCGGGATGCGTTGAGGCGGTATCGCCGAAAACGCTGAATCCCGCGACCGGATCGAGGCTGGAGCATGCAGCGTTCGCTTTCGCTCACGCAGCATGCTCCAGGCAAAAGCCCCACCGACCCGCCTCGAAGGAATCGCCATGGCCTCGCCCGCCGCCATCCGCGATCCCGTCACGGACCACTTGCTGACCCCGCAGAACGCCGCCCTGGTGATCATCGATTTCCAGCCGGTGCAGATCGGCTCCATCGCCTCGATGGACCGCCGCACCCTGGTCGCCAACGTGACCGCCGTGGCCCGCACCGCCAGGCTCTATGGGCTGCCGGTCGTGCTCTCGACGGTCAATGTCGCGACCGGCCGCAACCAGCCGACCATCCACCAGCTGACCGAGGTGCTGGGCGATGCGGTGGCTATCGACCGCACCGCCATCAACGCCTGGGAAGACGCCGGTTTCATCGCCGCCGTCGCGGCGACCGGCCGCCGGAAGCGCATCATGGTCGCCCTATCGACCGAGGTCTGCCTGGTCTTCCCGGCGCTGGACGCCATGGCCGCCGGCTTCGAGGTCTATCCTGTCGTCGATGCCGTCGGCGGCACCTCCGCCGAGGCGCATCGGGCCGGGCTGGAACGCCTGGTCCAGGCCGGCGCGAAGCCGACGAGCTGGGTCCAGCTCATCTGCGAGCTGCAGCGCGACTGGAACCGCGCGGCCACCGTGCCCGGTTTCGCCGGGATCGTCTTCACGGTCGAGGGCCACTAAAACGACATCCGGTCCGGCCAACCAGGCGGACCGGATCTGGCGGCTTCCAAAACACGGGATCGGCCCGAGCAGGCTATTCCGCCCGGATCCCCGCCGCCGCCACCACCGCCCGCCATTGCGGCACCTCGTCCCGCAGCCGCGCCGCCAGCGGCCCCGGCCCCGTCAGCAGCAGCTCCGCACCCCGTTCCTCCAACCGCCGCGTCAGCTCCCCATTCGGGTCCCGCAGCGGCTGCAATTCCGCCAGCATCCGCCGCACCGCCTCCGGTGCCGTCGCCCGCGCGGCGAACAGCCCGTACCACAGCGTCGAGGCGAAGCCCGGCACCAGCTCCCCCGCCGCCGGCACCTCCGGCAGCAGCGGCGCCCGCGCCGCGGTCGTCACCGCGATGCAGCGGGCGGTGCCGGCGCGGATATGCTCCAGCGGCACGGAAAGGTCGCCGACGAAGCAATCGATGTCGCCGGCCAGCAGCGCGCTCATCACCAGCTGCGCGCCGCGATAGGGCACATGGGTCAGCGCCACCTCCGCCTGCTGCATCAGCAGCGCCATGGTGAGGTGGGTGGAGGCGCCGACGCCGGAACTGCCGAAGGTCAGCCGGTTCGGCGCCGCCCGCGCCTGGTCGAGGAAGGCCGCGAAACTCGCCGGGCCATCGGCGCGCACGACGAAGGTGAAGGGCGATTGCATCACCAGCGTCACCGGCAGCAGGTCGATGAAAGGATCGAAGCCCAGGTCGCGGCGGATCGCCGGCAGGGTGGCGACGGCATTGGAGGTGATGAGGAAGCTGTGGCCATCCGTCGCCTGCGCCACATGCTGCATGCCCACCGCGCCGCCCGCGCCCGCCCGGCTGTCATAGACCAGCGGCTGGCCCAGCTTCGGCGTCAGCGCCTCCACGAAGAAGCGCGCCGGCACGTCCTGCGGGCCGCCCGGGGCGAAGGGGCTGATCAGCCGCACCGGGCGGTTGGGCCAGGCCGGCGCCTGGGCGAAGGCGGCAGTTGCCAGCGCCGGGGTGACCAGCGCCGGGGCAGCCAATGCAGGCGCAGCCAGCAGCGCCACGCCGAAGCCACGGCGGGTGATGGTCATGTGCGTGTCCTCCCAAGCCTTGTGCCGGGTCCCCTGTGCCGGGTCCTTGGACCGATGCTAGCACCACCCCCGGCCGCCATGACCAGCGCCCATGGCCTTCCCCCCTACCGGTGGCACATACCTGTGGCACACTGGCGCCACACGGGAAGAAACGGGATACCAACCATGGCGGACACCCCCTATTGCGTCGGCGACCTGGTCGCTGAATTCCTCTCACGCATCGGCGTGACCACCTGCTTCGGCATCGTCTCCGTCCACAACATCCCGATGCTTGACGGCATCGGCCGGCGCAA
>JAQGIA010000165.1 GCA_028291445.1 Belnapia sp. | reverse complement strand
TCCGGGTCAGCCTGGCCAAGTCGCCCAAGGACAAGGGCGAGCTGATCGACCGCACCCTGCGGCTGCGGGTGGAGGCGGTGCTGCGCAGCGACCCGCTGCCCGAGCAGATCACCTTCGAGACGCATCTGCGCCCCGTCACCCTCGATGTCGCCGTGCGGGAGAGCTGAGGTGTCCGAGAGCCTCCTGCCCTATTTCAACCGGGAATTGGCCGCCATCCGCAAGGATGCCGGGGACTTCGCCGAGGCCTTCCCCAAGGTCGCGGGACGGCTGCGGCTCTCGGCCGAGACGGTGGACGACCCCTTCGTTGCCCGGCTGCTGGAAGGCGTCGCCTTCCTCGCCGCCCGGGTGCAGCACCGCCTGGACGACGAGCTGCCGGAGATCAGCGATGCGCTGCTCGAGATGCTCTCGCCGCATCTGTTGGCGCCGGTGCCCTCGATGACCACCCTGCGGCTGAGCCCGCCGGCCGAGAGCCGGGCGGTGGTGAAGGTGCCGCGCGGCCTGCCGGTGGAGACCGAGCCGGTGCGCGGCGAGCCGGTCCGCTTCCGCACCTGCCACGACGTGACGCTCTGGCCGCTGGTGATCGAGCAGGCGCGGCTGGGCGGGCTGCCGCTGACCGCGCCGGCCAATCCGCGCGCCACCGGGGCGGTCGCCTGCCTGCGCCTCACGCTGAAGACCTCGGCGCCGGATCTGCCGATCGCCGAACTGGGGCTCGACCGGCTGCGGCTGCATCTGCGCGGCATCGGCCCGGCGGCGGCGCAGCTGCATGAGCTGCTCTGCACCGCGACCCTTTCCATCGCGCTCGCCGACGGCCCGGCCGATCCGCGCCCAGTGATCCTCGGCGCCGGCGCGCTGCAGCCGGGCGGCTTCGAGGCGGAGGAGGCGGCGCTGCCCTGGCCGCGCCGGGCCTTCGCCGGGCATAGGCTGCTGACCGAGTTCTTCGCCTTCCCGGAGAAATTCCTCTACCTCGACCTCGATGGCCTCGACAGCCGCAGCCTGGTGCAGCGCGGCGACCGGATGGAGGTCTTCATCTATCTCAACCGCTCCATGCCCGAGCTGGAGCGGACGCTGAGCGCGGATAATTTCGCGCTCGGCTGCACCCCGGCGGTGAACCTGTTCGCCCAGCGCTGCGAGCCGATCGCCCTCGACGGCACCCAATCCGAATGGCTGGTGGTGCCGGATGCGCGGCGGCCGGCGGCGCTCGAGGTCTATGCGGTGGAGCAGGTGCGGGAAAGCCGCGCCGATGGCACGCGGCGCTTCGTGCTGCCCTTCCACCGGCTGGGCCGGGCGGATGCCGAGGGCGAGACGACGGCGATGCATTTCATCGCCGGCCGCCGGGCCGCACCGCCGCAGCTCGGCGGCACCGAGACGCTGCTGACCCTGCGCGACGCCGGCTTCGAGCCGAACCGTCCGGCCGATGGCGTGCTGACGGTGGAGGCGCTGTGCTGCAACCGCGACCTGCCCTCCATGCTGCCCTTCGGCGGCGGGCAGCCCAATCTGCGGATCGCCGCCGGCGGCTCGGCCGCGGCCTTCGCCGAGGCGCTGTCGCCGCCGACCCCGACCTTGCGGCCCAACCTGCGGGAACGCGGCGCCTGGAAGCTGATCTCGCATCTGGCGCTCAACCATCTTTCGGTCTCCGGCGGCGAGGCGGGGGCGCTGGCGCTGCGCGAGATGCTGCGGCTGCATGATCTGCGGGACAGTCCGGAAAGCCGGTCCGCCCTGGCGGCGCTGCTGGCGGTGGATGCGGCGCCCGGCGTCGCCCGGCTGCCGGGCGGCCGGCCCGGCGCGCTGGTACGGGGGCTGGAGGTGACGCTGACCTTCGATGCGCAACGCTGGCAGGGCGGCGGGCTGTATCTCATGGCGGCGGTGCTGGAGCGTTTCCTGGCGCTGCAGGTCTCGGTGAACGCCTTCGTCCGCACCGCCGTGACCTTGCGGGGCCGCAGCGGGGTCGTCGCCCGCTGGCCGGCCCGCAGCGGCACCCGGGCCCTGCTGTGACGCCCCGGGCCTGTTGTGACGCCCCGGGCCTTGTTGTGACGCAGCGGCCCATAGGGACAGCAATAGGCATGGCGGTTCCCGCCGTGCGTGCGGCGCCCGGCACGCCGGGCGACCGGCTGCTGCGGGAGGCGACGCGCTTCAGCCTGGGCCAGGCGGCGCATCTGCTGGCGCCGGGCGGCGATGTGATGGCGCTGCACTACCGCACCAGCCTGCGGCTCGGCTATCCGGCCGGGGAGGTCGGGCCGCTGAAGCAGGGCAGCCTGGATTTGACGGCGCCGACCTTCGGGCTGATCGGCGCCGGCGGCGTGCTGCCGCGCCACTACACCGCCCTGGTCGGCGGCGAGCAACGCAAGCGGTCGGAGGCGCTGCACCGCTTCCTCGATCTCGCCGGTTCCCGCTTCACCGGGCTTTTCATCAAGGCCGGGGACAAGTACCGGCCAACGCAGGAACCGCGACCGGCCGACCGGGCGCTGGCCGCGGTGACCGGGCTGGCGACGCCGCATCAGGCCGAGCGGCTTGGCCTGCCGCTGCCGACCCTGCTGTTCCATGCCGGCAATCTCGCCTCCCGCAGCCGCTCCGCCGCCCGGCTGCAGGCGATGCTGGAGGAGGAGACGGGCGTGGCGGTGGCGATCGAGGAATTCGCCGGCGGCTGGATCCGCCTGCCGCTCACCGAGCGCACCCGGCTGGCCGGCGGCGGCCGGGGCCGTGGCGCCACCGGGCAGCATGCGGCGCTCGGCCAGGGCGCGGTGATCGGGGCGGAGACCTGGGATAGCCAGGCGCGCTTCGTCATCCGGCTCGGGCCGCTGGAGCTGCCGGAGTTCGAGGCGCTGCTGCCCGGCAGCCCACGGCATGCCCGCATCCTGGCGCTGACCCGGCTTTTCGTCGGGCTGGATACCGGCTTCGCCATCAACCCGGTGCTGGCGGCGGCGGCGATCCCGTCCCTGACGCTGGGCGGCGCCAAGCTGGACGGTGCGAGGCTCGGCTGGTCGTCCTGGCTGGGCCTGCCGCGGCCGCGCCGGCGGGATGGCGCGGAGGCACGGTTCGATGGCGCGCCCGTCACGCCGCGGTGATGCGGCGGCGACCACGGCTTCGGTTACGCAACCCCAGGATGCGTGCGATCCGGCGACATGTGCGATAAGGTTTTCCTGGGCTATGCTGGCCCCAACATCGGAGCGAGACAGATGTCGCTGTCATTCCGGGCTTCGTCATTGCGCGGGATGCTTGTCCTGCTGGTGCCCGCCCTGCTGGTATCCCTGCCGGGCCTCGCGCAGCGCGGCGCCGCGGACAGCCCCACCGCGTTGGAACTGATCCAGCAGTTGCAACCGAGCGCAAATTCGGGCACCCGCGGCATCCGCATCCCGGCCGAGCCGTCGGCCTCGGGCGCCCCGGATACGGCGGCCGCACCGGCCAAGCCGATGCCGCCGCCGCGACTGGCGACCACCGCCCCGGCCGGCGTCGGTGCCGCCTCCATCAGCGTCCGCTTCGGCACCGGCTCGGCCGAGTTGGCGCCCGAGGCGCTGCGCAGCCTCGATGCCCTGGGCCAGGCGCTGACCTCCGCCGAGCTGGCGCAATTCCGCTTTCGGATCGAAGGCCATACGGATACCGTCGGCACCGCCGAGGCCAACCAGATCCTGTCGGAACGCCGGGCCGCTACGGTCAGGGACTACCTCGCCAGCCGGCACCGGATCAGCCCCGACCGGCTCGAGATCCTCGGCCTGGGCGAAAGCCAATTGCTGGTCACCACCCCGGACGAGACCGCGAATGCGCGCAATCGCCGGGTCCAGGTGGTCAACCTCGGTGGCTGAACCCAGCCGATGCCGCCGGCCATGATGCCTCGCCCGGTCCCCTGTCAACCGGTCTTCCCTTACCCAGTCTGCCAAGGAGTTCTTCCGATGGTGCGCCTCGCCATGTTTGCCGGTGTCGCGGCCATGCTGGCCACGACGGTCACCCCCGTACCGGCGGTGGCGCAGAGCGATCTCGCCGCACAATCCCTGATCGACCGGCTGAAGCCCTCGGCCTCCTCCGGCACCCGCGGGCTGCGCATCCCGGGCGAGGCGCCGCCGCCGCCCTCGACCGCCGCCCCGGCGCCGGTCTGGAGCACCCCCCCGAGCGCGG